>CAUQYP010000032.1:0-27392 GCA_963522035.1 uncultured Noviherbaspirillum sp.
CGATTTCGGCACCAGCGACGTGTCGCCATCGACGGGGACCCACTTCAAAAGCAACGGCAACGGCAACGGCAACGGCAACGGCAACTGTCGCTGCGCGGGGCTTAAAGCAACCGCAACTGTCGCTGCGCGGAAGGCGTTTCTGGTGCAAGCCAGCATGAATATGCTCTAAAGCTACTGTCCCGAGCCAGTCCTGCTTACCAGCGCCGCAGCCACTCCGCCGTCCACTGCGCCACCTGATCGCGCCAGTCCGGCCGCGAGAATGTATGGTCTGCCTGTGGCAGAGTGTAGTGACTGACACGCTTGCCGCGCATCAGCCGACGCCATGCCGGCGCCGACGCCATGTCCGAAAACTCACGTCCGGTAATATCCGCACCGCTGATAATGACCAGCGAGCGCCCATGGAAACGTGAGAAACCCGTCAGCATGCGCTCCGGCAGAGAAAGCTTGTTCGGTTCGGGAACGTCATCCGGTACGGTTTGCCGCGCTTCCTGCTCCTGCGTAGTTCCTGCGGCGGTTACCGTCTTGCGGCGCATGGCATTCGTGCAAAGCCGGATAAAGGAGCGCATCGCACCGGCGTAATCGAATTGACCGCGGGCGATCTTGCGCCACAGCGCAGGCTGGGTAAGCCGGGAAAGGTAGTAATGCTTCAGGTAAGCGCGCGCCGCACTTTCCTCGGTGCGCGCCCAAGGATTGAGCAGGACCAGTCCGGATACCCGTGGGTCCTGGTGCGCATACAGCATCGCCGCCGATGCCGCGTCGCACAGTCCCCACAGCACCACGTCCCGCACCGCGGGGACTTCCTTGCCGAACGCGTCGATGGCGGCGCGCAGATCTTCATTCACGTTCAGAAAGTCCCGCATCTCGCCTTCGCTATCGCCCATCCCGCGATAATCGAAACGAAGGACAGGCACGCCCTGCTGCGCAAGTTCACGGGCGAGCAATGTAAATTGGCGATGGCTCCCGACCCGGTACTGGGGACCGCCTACCACGAGCAACACGCCGCGCTGCGCCAACGGCGCCGAGGAATGCGGCAACGACAGCACGCCGTAGAGCCAGCAGCCTTCGCAAGCAAAACTGATACCGCGTTCTGTGATGTTCAACGGATGTCCTCGCTGAACAGTCGTGCGCTTGCGTCCAGCAGTGACGGCGCCTCGACAATTTCCTGGCTGGCCCAGAATGCGGGGCCGTGGACGACGCCGACATCGATTTCCCAGCCCTTGCTGGCCAGGCGAGCGGCGATCGCCGCCCGCCCCGGCGACACGCCCCGGCCCTGCTGCAACGCCAGGTCCAGCCAGTGGACCGGGCAGCCTGGCGGCATCATCGTAGCGACCGATGTACTTTCAATTCCCTGTGCCAGCGCCGGGGTCATCGTATAGCCTGCAATGTCGAGGCTGTCACCGCGGGCCAGATCCGCGCGCAACGCATCCGTTCCGCCTTTCAGCTTGCCCGTGGCCAGCATGTCGCTCGCCAGTCGCAGACGCAAAAACTGGGTCAGGTAAGCCGCCCCTTCAGTCACGGGCTGCCATAGCAGCACTGAGGCCAGGTCGTCCCGCTTACGTGCAACGTCGAGCGCCAGCAAGCCGCCCAGACGCAGTCCCCACAGTGAAAGCGGCCCCTCCGTTCGGGAGCGCAGCCAATCCAGTCCGGAAGACACGTCCTCGCGCCAGATCTCCCAGCGGGCGTCACCGGAGAGGCCATCGCTGTCGCCACATCCGTAGAGATCCAGCTGAAGTACTCCCATGCCACTGGCAGCCAGGCGCCTTGCCTGCAGCGCAACCATGCGGCGCGACTTGTTCATTTCTTCTGCGTGCGGAGGAACGTGCAGCACGGCGCCGCGAACCAGGCCCTGTGGCGGGTGATACAGGCAGAACCGTCTTCCCGGGTCGGTGTCCAGAAAAAAGGCTTGCGCCGGCGGATGGCTGGGTGCCAATTGCATTAGCCTAGCTTGCGCCCTACCAAGGCTGCCAGGCTTCCCAGTGTCTGAAAAACGTCAGCGCTGATTTCGTCGTCTGCGATCGAGAAGCCGTAATGTTCTTCCAACGCCGTAATAAGATTAATCACGGCCATCGAGTCCAGTTCGGGTATCGCCCCCAACATCGGACTTTCGGCAGTTAATCCGGCGCCACGCTCCCCCAGTCCGAGCGTATCGGTAACAATTTCTCTGATCGTTGCTACTTCTTCGAGATAAACCATGCCGTTTAGACCATCCTGTAATACTGTTGCGCGAGGGTTATTGAAGCAAATTTTCAGACCGGGATCATACAGCAATGACAACCCGCCGATGCGATCCGGCGAAGCAGACTATCTATCCTAACCTGCGTTTCCGCAAAACAACTGCAATCTTATAAAGTTTTGGGTTACAGGCCCCCGGCCCTTGGTGTACTCTCCCAACAAGTTCAATTCCGCTGGCATTACACGCCGCTTCCAGATGAAGCTCGTTGCTTTACAGAATTTCTCTTATTATTCTTTCCAGTGTGACGGTGCGCTGCGGTATTTTTACCCGAGCACGTGCCACTGCGCCTGACTACCCCCATTAAAGTTGTTCTCAGTTCAAAGGAATCGTCATGTCAAGTAAAAGGACAAAGCTGGTCGCATCGGCTGCCATGGTCTCCAGCATTTTGCTGCTCACCGGAGGCCTCGCGTCCTGCAGCCGCAACGACAGCCCCGAGGAACTGGTTGCCGAAGCAGCCAGTTACCAGCAAAAAGGCGACCGCAAGGCTGCCATCATCCAGCTGAAAAATGCGTTGCAGCAGAAGCCGGACGATGCCGAAGCGCGCTTCCTGCTGGGTTCCATCTATATCGAGACGGGCGATTCGCTGTCCGCTGAAAAAGAGCTTCGGCGTGCCGCCGAGCTTGGCATGACAAAAGCCCGCACCGCTCCCCAGCTCGCCAAGTCGATGATGCTGCAAGGACAGTTCCAGAAAGCGCTGGACGAACTTGCCGCCGCCGGCCCACTGCAGGACGCCAATGTCGAAATCACGCGTGGCGACGCCTACTCGGCGCTGAACAAGCAGGCCGAGTCGAAGGCGGCGTATGAAAAAGCGCTGCAGTTGACGCCGGATGCGCCGCTGGCGCTGGTTGGCCTGGCGAAGATTGCCTATTTCAACAAGGATGTCGACGGCGCCACGCGCATGATCGACCAGGCCATTGCCAAGAATCCGCAAAACACCGAGGCGCTGGTGGCCAAGGCCGAGTTGCTGCGCGCGCAAAACAAGAACGACGAGGCCCTGGCAGCCTACAACACGGCGCTGAAGATCAAGCCCGACCATGTGCAGAACCACATCGCCAAGGCCAACCTCGATATTTCAATGCGTCGTTTCGACGATGCCAGCAAGGAAATCGAGACCGCCCGCAAGCTCGCTCCCTCCGCGCCCATGGTCAGCTACGCGCAGGCGCTGCTCGACTTTACCCAGGAAAAACACAAGCCGGCGCTCGAGTCGATCCAGCAGGTGCTGAAAGTCGCGCCGGACCACATGCCCAGCGTGCTGCTGGCAGGTGCGATCCAGTTTGCGCTCGGGTCCAATGAACAGGCCGAGCAATATGTGAAGCGCTATATGGACGCCAACCCGGGCAACGTGTACGCCAGCAAGCTGCTCGCGTCCATCATGCTGAAGAATAACGATCCACAGCGCGCACTGGCGGTGCTGAACCCGGCTATCCAGCAGGCGCATGGCACCGACTCGCAATTGCTGAGCCTGGCCGGCGAGTCCTACATGCGCTCGCGCGATTTCCCCAAGGCCACCGAGGCTTTCGAGAAAGCCACTGCGTTGTCGCCACAGACGCCGATGCTGCGGACCGCGCTGGGCATGAGCAAGCTGGCGCAGGGTGAAAATGCCAGCGGCATGGCCGAACTGGAAATGGCCAGCAACATGGACACGAAGAACGCCCAGCCCGGCATGCTGCTGGTGATGAACCACCTGCGCCTGCGGGAATACGACAAGGCGCTGGCGGCCGTGAAAAAGCTGGAGAAGGAAAAGCCGAATGACGCGACAGTGAAAACCCTGCGGGGCAATGTCCATCTGTCGCGCAAGGAATTGCCACTGGCACGCCAGAGCTTCGAGGAAGCGGTCAAGCTGCAGGCCGGCTATTTCCCGCCAGTCGTCAACCTGGCGCAGATCGACTTTGCGGAAAAGAAGCCGGACGCTGGCCGTGCGCGTATTGAAGCGTTCCTGGAAAAGGACAAGGACAATGTCGAAGCGATCACCGCGCTCGCCAGCCTGACGCAGGCGCAAGGCAAGACCGCCGAAGCGATTGCCCTGCTGGAGCGTGCGTCGAACGCCAAGCCGGCCGACATTCCGGCAGCGTTGCGTCTTGGCACCGCCTACCTGCGCACCAACGAAAAGCAGAAGGCAAGCGCGCTGGCGCAGCGTCTCGTGATCAGCTTTCCAAGCAGCCCGGAAGTGCTCGATTTTTCCGCGCAGACCCAGCTTGCCAATGGCGACAAGGACGCCGCGCTGGACACCTACCGCAAGCTGGCCGGCCTGGTGCCGAACTCGGCACTGGCGCAATACCGGATAGCCACGGTGCAGATGTCCATGCAGAACCAGGGCGCAGCGGTCGAGGCGCTCAAGAAGGCGATTTCGCTCAAGCCTGATTACCTCGATGCCCAGGTCGCCCTGGCGGCTGTGCAGGTACGCAGCAACAAACCGGACGAAGCCCTGGCGATTGCGCGCCAGATCCAGAAGCAGTTGCCGAAAGCGCCCGTGGGCTTTTCGCTGGAAGGCGACCTGATGATGCTGCAGCAAAAGCCTGCCGAAGCGATCAAGCCCTACGAACAGGCGCTGGCGGCCAATGGCGGCAACGCAGTGCTGATGAAGCTGCACGAGGCGCTGACCAAGACCGGCCGGACCAAGGATGCCGATGCACGGGTCGCCGCCTGGCTCAAGGCGCATCCTGAAGACAACGCAGTGCGCCTGCACTTTGCCACGCTTAGCATGGCCAGCAACAACAAGGCGGCCATCGAGCAGTTCCAGGCCATCCTGAAACAGGATCCGAACAACGTCGGCGCGCTGAACAACCTGGCGCTTGCGCTTTACAAGGAAAAGGATCCGCGCGCCCTGGAATACGCCGAGAAAGCGGCGACTGCCGCACCTGCCAATCCGGCAGTGATGGATACGTTGGGATTCCTGCTGGTTGAGAACGGCGACGTCAAGCGCGGCCTGCCTTATCTCGAAAAAGCGGTAGCCGCCGCCCCTAACGCGGTGACAATCCGCTACAACCTGGCGCTGGCGCAAGCCAAGGCCGGCGACAAGGAAAGCGCACGCAAGAGCTTTGAGGAAGTCATCGCCAAGGGCGGCAATTCGCCCAAGGTGGAGGAAGCCAAGGCAATGCTGAAGACGCTGTAGGCACTGCGTGGAAATAAGAATGGCGCCTGCGGGCGCCATTTTTTTCAACCCTCACAATGGAAGTTTTCCGTTGATCGGAGCGCCGCCAGGCCCTGCTTATACGAGTCCGGGGTGATGGAGTCTCGAATGAAATCGATGGCGCCGATGCGTCACCTTGGCTCATAGGGTGTAAAAAGCGAAGCGCATTACACCATGGTTGATGAACAGGCGCCGCCTGCAAGCGGCGAATGGTGTAATGCGCATGCGCTTATTACACCCTACGAAATTTTCCTGGCCCGTTATTACTTCGGATTGGTATTACTCCAGCAGGCGCCGGATCTCGGCAAACTCCTGCGACAACTCCGCCACCTGCGCCTTCAATGCCGCAACTTCCTCCTCCAGCGACGCGACGCGGTCTTGCCTGGCCGATGTTGACGGCGCCTGCGCCTGCATTGCAGCAGGTTCGCCAGCCGCCGGCTCACCGGAAAGCAGATGCGCATAACGCACTTCCTTCGTGCCAGGCGCCCGCGCCAGGCGCATGGCCAGCGGCGGATACTTGTCGATCAGAAACTGCAGCGCGGCCTCGGCGGCGGCCAGGGAGTCAAACTCGTGGAGACGCCCGGCCCGGCTGCGCACTTCGGCCGCAGTCTGCGGGCCGCGCAGCATCAGCATGACCAGCGCCGCCAGCTTGTCCTGCTCCAGCGTCCAGCGCAACCGCATCCGGTGTTCGTACTTGGGAACGCGTGCGCCGGCCTGGCTGACTTCCGCCACCAGCCTGGCTGCCACCAGTGTGTCCAGGGAATGCTGCACGTCGGCTTCCGAGACCGACATGACCGGGTCGCGGCTGGTCAGCTGGTTGCAGCCGTTGACCAGCGCATTCAGCGACAGCGGGTAGTTGTCCGGTGTCAGGCGTTCTTTCTCGGCGAGCACTGCCAGCACCCGGATGTCGGTTGGCTCCAGCGGAAGGTCGTCTGTCATGGTTTGCCCTTCCCCGCGGAATCAGACGCCCTTGACCATGCGCTGGCGCCGCGCCTCGTACAGGCAGACGCCGGACGCGACCGACACGTTCAGGCTCTCGACCGACCCCAGCATGGGCACGGACACCAGCAGGTCGCAGGTTTCGCGCGTCAGGCGGCGCATGCCCTCGCCTTCCGAACCCATCACCAGCGCGGCGCCGCCGCTGAAGTCGGCTTCGTACAGGCCCTTGTCGGCGTCCTCGGTGGTGCCGATCAGCCAGATCTCCCGTTCTTTGAGTTCGCGCATGGTGCGCGCCAGGTTGGTTACCGTGATGTAGGGCACGGTGTCGGCTGCGCCGCTGGCGACCTTGGCGGCCGTGGCATTGAGGCCGACCGCGCGGTCCTTGGGCGCAATCACCGCGTGCGCGCCGGCGCCGTCGGCCACGCGCAGGCAGGCGCCGAGATTGTGCGGGTCGGTAATGCCGTCCAGGATAAGGATCAGCGGCGGGCCGACCACCATGTCCAGCAGTTCGTCGAGGTTGCGGGCCAGCGAGACTGCGCCGGCCTTGGCCACCACGCCCTGGTGGCGGCGGCTGCCGACCATGCTGGACAAACGGCTTTCATCGGCCTGGATCACGCGTACGCCGGCAGCCGCTACCGCCCGCAGCAGTTCGCGCATGCGCGGGTCATGCCGCGCCGCATCGACGTAGATTTCCTCGATGCTTTCAGCTTCATGGCGCAGCCGCGCGGTCACGGCATGAAAGCCGAATATCAGTTTGCTCTTCATTTATTTCTGCCGCTTCTTCCTGCTGCCCGACTTGTCGCCGGTTTTTCCCTGGGACCGCGTTTTTTGCGTCGACGCCGCCGCGCCGCCAAGGCCGGGCTCGCCACGGCGGCTGCGCGACTTGCGCCCTGGCGCGCCCTGGTCCTGCGTCGTCGGGTAAGCCGGCGCCGGGGCATCCTGCCCGGCCTGCGCCTTGCCCGCCTCCCTGGTCTTCCTGTTTTCCTGCTCGGCGTCAGCCTTGCGCGCCTCGTTTTTCAACTGCGTGTGGATGCCGGGCTCGGACACCAGCCGCAGGTCGATCTTGCGGGCGTCGAGGTCGACCCGGCTGACCTGCACGGTCACGCGGTCGGTCAGCTGGTAGCGCATGCCGGTGCGCTCGCCGCGCAGTTCGTGGCGCGCTTCGTCGTACTGGAAATAATCGGCGCCCAGCTCGGTGACATGCACCAGGCCTTCGATGAACAGCGTGTCGAGCTGCACGAAAATGCCGAACGACGCGACCCCCGAGACAGTGCCGGTAAACTCTTCGCCCAAGTGGTCGCGAATGAAGTAGCACTTCAGCCAGGCCTCGACGTCGCGCGAGGCTTCGTCGGCGCGGCGCTCGTTGGCCGAGCAATGCACGCCCAGCGACTCCCAGATGGCCAGCTCGCCTTCCAGTTTCTTCTTGCCGCTCAGCTTGTCCGCCGCCTGCTTGCGGCGCGCGGCCGGCGACAGCGTCGTGTTCAGTTCGCTGACCTCGATGCCGCGCGGGTCGTAGCGCTTGCCCGCGATGATGGCCTTGATTGCGCGGTGCGTGAGCAGGTCCGGGTAGCGCCGGATCGGGCTGGTGAAGTGCGCATAGGCTTCATACGACAGGCCGAAATGGCCGATGTTTTCCGGGCTGTAGACCGCCTGCTGCATGGAGCGCAGCAGCATGGTCTGCAGCAGCAGCGCATCGGGCCGCAGCTTGATCTTGGGCAGCAGCTCGGCATAGTCGGAGGCCGACGGCTTGTCGCCGCCAGCCAGGTTCAGGCCCATCTGCTTCAGGAAAGTGCGCAGCTGGTCGAGCTTTTCCTTGCTCGGGCTCGCATGCACCCGGAACAGCGTCGGATGCTTGTGGCGCTCGAGCAGGTCGGCCGCGCAGACATTCGCGGCCAGCATGCATTCCTCGATCAGCCGGTGCGCGTCATTGCGGGTACGCGGCAGGATCTGTTCGATCTTGCCCGCACCGTTGATGACGATGTAGGTCTCGGTCGTCTCGAAGTCGATTGCGCCGCGCGCATGGCGCGCCTGCAGGAGGACGTGGAACAGCTCGTACAGGTTTTGCAGGTGCGGCACCAGTTCCTGCCGCTTGGCGGCCTCGATGCCGCGGGTATTGCCCAGGATGGCAGCGACTTCGTTATACGTGAGACGCGCGGCCGAATGAATGACCGCCGGATAGAACTGGTAAGCCTTGATCTCGCCCTTGGCGGTAATGACGGCGTCGCAGACCAGGGTCAGGCGGTCGACGGCGGGGTTCAGCGAGCACAGGCCGTTGGACAGCTTTTCCGGCAGCATCGGGATGACGCGGCGCGGGAAGTAAACCGACGTGCTGCGTTCGAGCGCGTCGGCGTCGAGCGCGTCGTTCGGCCGCACGTAATGGCTGACGTCGGCAATGGCGACGATCAGGCGATAGCCCTTGCTGCGGCCAATTTTCACCGGCTCGCAATACACCGCATCGTCGAAGTCGCGCGCGTCCTCGCCGTCGATGGTCACCATCGGGATATCGCGCAGGTCGACCCGGCCTTCGAGGTCGGCGTCGCGCACTTCGCCCGGCAGCTTGGCGGCCTGTTTCCTGGCCTCGTCGGAGAACTCGTGCGGCACGCCAAACTTGCGTACCGCGATCTCGATTTCCATGCCGGGGTCGTCGATGTCGCCGAGCACTTCGATCACGCGGCCCACCGGCTGCGTGTAGCGCGACGGCTGTTCGGTCAGTTCGACGCTGACCACCTGCCCGCTTTTCGCCTTGCCGGGCGAACCCGCCAGCAGGATGTCCTGGCCGATGCGCTTGTCCTCGGGGACCACGATCCATGCGCCGTTTTCATTGAGCAGCCGTCCGATGACACGGGTATTGGCCCGCTCCACGACTTCGACGATGGTGCCCTCGGGCCTGCCGCGGCGGTCGGTGCCGGTAACGCGCGCCTTGACGCGGTCGCCATGGAGCACTTTCTGCATTTCCTTTTCCGACAGGAAGAGGTCGTCGCCGCCGTCGTCCGGTATCAGGAAACCGAAGCCGTCGCGATGGCCGCTGACCTTGCCGGAAATGAAATTGGGCGCGTGGCTCAGCTTATAGGTTCCGCTGCGCTCCAGCACGATCTGGCCGTCGCGCTCCATGGCGTTAAGCCGGCGCGTCAGCCCCTCCATCTCGTCGGGCCCCACTTGCAGTGCGGCGGCGACCGATGCGGCGTCTTGCGGCTCGCTTGCGGTACGGAGGATGCCGAGAATGTCCTCGCGACTTGGTATGGAATAGGGAAATTGGCTCAAAAGCGTGCGGTTTCAGGTTAAAAAATAGAGCGGCTAGTGTAACGGACTAAGGCAATATTCGCCTAGCACTATGCCCCCATGGCCGAATCGGTCATCCGGAATTGACTTCGGGAAGTTTTTCTCTATAATGCCAGTCTTCTTCGGGAAGCAGTATTTCCCCAAGCCCACGTGGCGGAATTGGTAGACGCGCATGGTTCAGGTCCATGTGCCGCGAGGTGTGGGGGTTCGAGTCCCTCCGTGGGCACCAAAATCAAAAAGGCAGGTTGCGAAAGCAACCTGCCTTTTTCATTTTGGCGCCCACGAGCAAAGCGCCTGCGCGCTTTGCGGGAGGGACTCGAAAGCCCGGCCCTGCAGGGCCGGGCGGGGTCGCGGAACGTGACCGAGCTCCCTCCGTGGGCAAAACAGCCTTGATTGATGCAATCAATCAAGGCTCTGCCTAAAACCTCACTGATCCGTCTGCGGATCAATTAAATCCTAAACCCCTAACCCGCATCGCCCCTACCCGCCACCTAATCGCCGAACCCTTCCGGATTCCCCTTTTGCCAACGCCAGTGGTCCTCGCACATCTCCCGGATCCCCTTCTCGGCCTGCCATCCCAGCAAGGCCTTCGCCTGCACCGGCGACGCGTAGCAGCTGGCAATGTCGCCGGGCCGGCGCGGTACGATCTGGTAAGGCACCGGCCGGCCGCTGGCCTGCTCGAATGCCTTGATCGTCTCCAGCACGCTATAGCCCTGCCCGGTACCGAGGTTTACGGTAAAGCCGCCCTCCTGCGCGAAGAGCCTGTTCAGCGCTGCCACGTGGCCCTTCGCCAGGTCGACCACATGGATATAGTCGCGTACGCCGGTACCGTCGGACGTCGGGTAATCATTGCCGAACACCGACAGCCGCTCGCGCCGTCCGACCGCCACTTGCGCGATGAAAGGCATCAGGTTGTTCGGTATGCCGCGCGGGTCTTCGCCTATCAGGCCGCTTTCGTGGGCGCCGACCGGGTTGAAGTAACGCAGCACGCCGATGCGCCATGCGGCATCGGCCTTTTCAAGGTCGCCGAGGATCTGCTCGACCATCAGCTTGGAGCGGCCGTACGGATTGGTCACCGACAGCCGCGCGGTCTCGACCAGCGGCAGCGACTCGGGGTCGCCATACACGGTAGCCGACGAACTGAAGACGAAGTTCTTCACGTTTGCCGCGGCCAGCGCCTCCAGCAGGTTAATGGTGCCGCCGACATTGTTATCGAAATACAGCAGCGGTTTCTCGACCGATTCGCCGACCGCCTTGAGGCCGGCGAAATGAATTACCGCGGCGATCTGCTGCCGCGCCAAAATCGCGTCCAGCGCGGCGCGGTCGCGGATGTCCGCTTCCTGCAGCGCCAGTTCCTTGCCCGCGATCCGGCTGACCCGCTCGAGCGACTTGCGCGAGCTGTTGCAAAGATTGTCCAGAGCAACAACGTCGAAGCCGCTTTGCAGCAACTCGACACAGGTATGCGAGCCGATGAAACCGGACGCGCCCGTTACCAGTATGGTTTTAGACATGAATGAAACCTTCCGAAATGGGTAGTGCGCCTACCACTGAGGTACGACGCAGAAGCCGGCGCCAGGGCCGGTCGCACATGGCAGCATGACGCTGTACCAATGTGCACGGCAGCAATTCTACTCGCGTACAATCCCGCCTCGTCCCCGTCAGATCAAAGCCCGCGCTTTCCCTCATGCCGCTACCCAGCACCATCACGACAGCCAGTACAACTACCTCACCTTGCGAGGCCGGGGAACCGGGCCAGCGCATGGCGCTCGCCGTGCTGGCCTACCTCTGCCTGCTCTACTACGGCAGCCTTTACCCGTTCGGGTACTGGCGCCATCCTGCTTTCCCGCTGATGCAGTTCCTGCCAATATGGCCCGACCACCTCGACAAGGGCGATGTGCTGCAGAACGTGCTGGTCTACGCACCGTTCGGCATGCTGTGCACCTTGTGGCTGCTGCGTGCAATGCCGGTGCTGAGCGCCGCAACGCTCGCGATCGCACTTGGCGCGCTGGTCAGCTTCAGTATCGAATGCCTGCAGCAGTTCAATCCCGCCAGGGTCGCCTCGACCGTCGACATCGTGATGAACACGCTGGGCAGCGCCGGCGGCGCCATGCTGGCCTGCTCCATCGTGCGCCATACCATTTCAGGCAGGCTGGTCATGGCATGGCGCGACCGCTGGTTCCTGCCCGGCCCACTTGCCAATACCGGGCTGGTGGTCGTCGGCTTCTGGATATTGTCGCAGACCAGTCCGCTCGTGCCCACGATGGACGTCGGCCATTTCCGGCATGCGCTGGCTGGACTGCTGCGCGCCATCCAGGAACCGCAAATGGCCGACATTGCCCGCTTCGCGCGTTATGCGCTGATGACTACCGGCCTTGGCCTCATGCTGATGTTGTTGGTGCGGCCGGGCAAGCCGGCTGCGTTGCTGCTGGCGGCAATGCTGGGCGCGGTCATGTTCGCGAAGATCATCGTGGTCAGCCGCGTGCTGTCGCTCGAAGCGATGGGTGGCACGGCACTGGCTTTTGCAGCCTGCCTCGTGATACGGCGGCTGCCGGCCAGGCTGCCGGCGGCAGTCGGCATGATGTCGATCGCCGCCGGCTTCGCCGTTTCCGAATTGGCGCCGGGCGGCATCGGCATCGGCGTATCGTTCAACTGGATCCCGTTCGCCGGCCACATGCGCTCCATCACGGCGCTTGAAAATATCCTGGAGCTGCTGTGGCCATTCATGGCGATCGCCTGGTTCGTTCGCTGGAACGCGCCGGCCAGGCTGGTTGCCCTGCATGCCATCGTCGGCGCGGTGATCGTCGGGGGTGCGGTCTTCGCGATGGAATGGCAACAGCAGTGGCTGCCCGGCCGTTATGGCGACATGACGCAGGTCCTGCTGTGCGTGGCCGGCTGGATCATGCCATGGTGCGTCCGCAAAGACGCAACGGGCTAGTTGCCCGCGAGCCTGGTGCTGAGCATCGGCGACGCCGCAACCAGGTTCTGCCGGTACGGATGGCTGGTCTTGCGATAGAGCGCGGTAATGCGGCGGACGTAATCTCGGGTTTCCGGATAGGGAGGAATGCCGCGATGTCTCTCGACCGCTCGTTCCCCGGCGTTATAGGCGGCGGCCACCAGCGGCACATCGCCCTTGAAGAAGGCCAGCAGCCACTGAAGATAAGCCACGCCGCCCTTGATGTTGTCCTCGGCGTTGAAAGCGTCCTTGACCCTGAACCGTTTTGCGGTGTCGGGGATCAGTTGCATCAGGCCCTGCGCATTCTTGGGAGACACTGCGTTGGCGTTGAAACCCGACTCCACCGAGATGAACGCCAGTACCAGTTGCGGATCGACTTCGTACTTGGGCGATACCTTGCCGACGACGTTGTAGATATAGCCGCGCGGGTAATTCGGCTCGCGTCCCGGCAGGAGCTCCTCCGTTGCGGGCGCCTGCACGACCTTCGGTGGCGGCGTCAGGCATGCCGGCACGACCGGCTTCGCCGCGGCAGCCAGCTTTTGCATGTTCTGCGCCTGCACGTGGCCCTGCTGCGCAGCCAGGCTGAAAAGATGCGCGGCAACCCCGTCGTCCCGGGGTACGCCGCGGCCATTTGCATACATCCAGCCCAAGCCGTACTGGCCATCCGCATTACCAGCTTTCGCAGCAGCGCAATAAAGCTCGGTCGCACGGGCATAGTCGCGCGCTACCCCCTCCGCGTGTTCGTACCTCGCTGCCTCGGCAACTAGCGCCGCTGCATTGCGGCCTACGTCGATCGCCGCCTGGCGGGGATCGGCGAATGCAGCGCTGCTTGCCAGTAGCGTCGTATAAAGCACAAAAACGCTGGAGCGGTAAAAAAGCATCGAGCCACCTTTCATCGGTTCTTTATTGATTGACTTCGCATTCGCCGGAAAGCAAGCGTGGGACAATTCGTTTCATTATTCACAACTAGTTATGCGAGCATCATCTGCTGCAACTTGCGAGACATGGATCGGGCGATCGGTGGGTATTTCCTGGTTCGGTATAATGCTCGCTTTCGCTAATTACGTGTGATTATAGCAACATCCCATTGCGTGGCATCAAATTGATAGCAAGATAACATGATTCTTGTTGGTAACTATTTGTGTTCATCTGTTAGTATTGGCTGGACGTGTTATTGATATAGTGTCGAATTGAAAAGACGGAGCAAAACATGACGATGGAAAATCCAGGGCACGAGCAAACCAAGCCGACGGTTGACAACGTACAGCCGCCGACCGCGGGAAATGTGCCGAATCCATCGCGCCGGCGTTTCAACCGCGCTGGCGTGGGTGCTTCCGCCGTTGTGATGACGCTGGCTAGCCGTTCGGTGATGGCAAACATGACCTGCACGACGCCGTCGGGCTTTCATTCAGCCAACTTGAGCCGCCAAGGCGGTGCCGGAGATGCGCCAGTCCAGTGTAGAGGCCTCAGCTATCAGGACTGGATGGCAGCGCAGGAGTGGAATCCTCCAAGATCGATGCTTTTCTCGGAGGCATTCGGCACGATTCCCCGCGAAGACCTGATCGTGGGAGCACCTGCTTCTTCGGGTTTCAGGATGGCTCCCAGCGCAGGTGCCGGATCGTCCTCCAGTAATGGCAGTAGCAGCAGGAACAACAGTTTTGGCGCCAGCACCACAAGCAGCGTTGCCTTGAAATTGAAGGATGCAACCTTGGAGCAGGCGATGCTTGGCAGTCAGACGCCGCTGGTGATCAAGCACCTGATTGCCGCGCTGCTCAACGCCAGATCCAACCGAAGCACGAACCCGTCGGTCTCAATGGTGCTGAAGATTTTCGCGGATTGGAACAGCAGAAATTCGTATGAAGTGTCGGGCGGTGTCATGTGGTCAACCGATGACATCATCGAGTACCTCCAGTACTCACAGACTCCAGGCGCTCCTACTTTCCCGCCCAAACGCTCCTGACCGGATGAATTGGAGGCTGCGTACCGGCCAGTTGCTGCGCACCCTTGCGGGGGATGACGAGTCGGTCGTCTACAACGATCGTTCCGGAGAAACCCACCTTCTCGGCGCCGCCGCCGTCGGCCTGCTGGAACACCTGCGCAAGGGTCCAGCCGATTTTTCCAGCATGTGCCTGGCGCTCGAGACGACATGGGAGTTCGAGTCCGCTGCCGAGCTGCAGCGGGTCGTGCTAGTACTGACGGACGAGCTCGACGCGCTAGGCCTGATAGAACCTTCCCTGCCTTGAATATCTCTGCATTGCCTGCATCCGAACTGCGAAAGCGCTTGGGCGCAGAGGGCATTTATTTCCGCACCGGGGTTTTCATTACCCATCTGCAAACCCGCCTCGAGCGCGTCGCATCCTCGTTCGCCCTGCTTTACGGCGACTATGCGTTGGCCGACACAAGCTACGCCGACTTTCATGTGAAAGTCGCCGCCCCACGAGGCCTGCGGCGCTGGATCAGGCCCCAGGTGGACTTTATCGCCGATGGCGCCATGCCCTTTGCCGCCTTGCCGAGCGACCAGGCCTTTCCGATGTTCGAATGGGGTTTGAACTGGTGCGTGTCCAGTAACGCGCACTATTACCTGATGATCCACGCAGCCGTCGTCGAGCGCAACGGGCATGCGGCCATCCTGCCAGCGCCGCCGGGTTCGGGCAAGAGCACCTTGTGCGCGGCGCTCATCCACAATGGCTGGCGCCTGCTGTCCGACGAACTGACCCTGATACGTCGCAGCGATTCGCGCCTGGTGCCCCTGCCGCGTCCGGTCAGCCTGAAAAACGCATCGATCCCGTTGATGAAAGCCTATGCACCCGATGCAGTTTTCAGCCCAAGCGTGTCCGACACCGTCAAGGGCACGGTTGCGCACATGCGCTCGCCCGCGCAGAGCGTTGCCCGCGCCGACGAAACCGCCTTGCCCGGCTGGATCGTTTTCCCGCGGTACGAAGCCGGTGCGCGGCTGACGCTGACGCCGGTGCCGCGTACCCGCGCCTTCATGCGCGTTGCCGACAATGCGTTCAATTATGCGCAGCTCGGCGCCGAAGGTTTCAATGCCTTGTCCGGTGTCGTCATGCAATCCGGCTGCCATGACTTGCATTACAGCAAGCTCGACGATGCCGTGGCGGCTTTCGACCGCCTCGCCGCGCAGGTGGGGACGCAGTGATCGCCATCCCCGTCATTGTCCGGGTCCTGCGCGACCCGCGCTCGGCATGCGATCTGGCGCTTTCCGAATGGGACCTCCTGCTCCGGCAGGCGCGCACCGCCAACCTGCTTGCACGCCTGGACTACCTTTTCCGGAAGAACGGCGTGACAGGCGTTCCGGCGCAGGTGGCGACCCATATCGAAGGCGCCGCAGTCACGGCGGCACAGCACCGCCTTGCCGTCGAATGGGAGATCGACCACGTCCACAAGGCGCTCGCCTCCAGCGGCCTGCCCTTGCTCTTGCTGAAAGGCGCCGCCTATACCGCAGCCGACCTGCCGGCATCGCGTGGGCGCACTTTTTCCGACATTGACATCCTGGTGCCCAAGGCGCGCATCAATGTAGCCGAAGCGGCAATGATGATGCACGGATGGGCATCCACGCATCACGACGAGTACGACCAGCGTTATTACCGCGAATGGATGCATGAGCTGCCGCCGATGCAGCATGGCAGCCGCATGACGGTCGTCGATGTGCATCACGCGATCCTGCCGGAAACCGCTGCCAGCAAGCCGGATTCGGCAAAGCTCATTGCCGCCGCCGTTGCCGTGCCGGGCCGGCCCGGTATCCATGTGCTGCAGCCCGTGGACATGGTGATACACAGCGCCTGCCACCTGTTCCACGAGGAAGAACTGGACAAGGGTTTGCGCGACCTGACCGATCTTGATGCACTGCTGCGCCATTTCGCCGAACAGCCGGGATTCTGGCCGGAACTGGCCGAGCGCGCCCACGAACTCGACCTCGCTCGTCCTGTTTTTTATGCCATGCGGTACACGAACCGGATGCTGGAGACGCCGGTGCCGCAGGAGGCAACACGCCTGGTCGCCAGCAGCGGACCGGTCTCGCCCCTCCTTGGCCTGATGGACAAGCTATACGAACGCGCCCTGCTGCCGATTCACGCCAGTTGCAGGGACGGCTTTACCGGCACCGCGCGGCGGGCCCTTTTCCTGCGTGCGCATTGGCTGCGGATGCCGCCCGGGTTGCTGGTACGGCATTTGGCGCACAAGGCGGCGATCGCGATGGAAATAGGCAGTAAAAAGTAAGCTTTCCTGCTCGATACCACCAAGCCAGTGGTTAAAAAAATTACCCTGATCAAGGGCAAGGCATTCATTTTGGCTCAATGGAATGCCAGTATGGCCGTGTTATAGTCACTCGTAATATTTCCTTATTGCATATCTTTTAAAAAACATTTTTTGACAGAATCAATTTGTGAGATTCAGTTCGAACTTGACTTTTTCAATCTTGCGACAAGCGTCTCGATGCGCCAAGCCCGCTTCAATCTCTGAACGCTATTAAATATGGTCAATATCCGCCGTTCCCTGGTGATCAATTTCTTTTCATCATCGGGAGCGACCATTGTGCAGTTCATCGTGAGCGTCCTGCTTGCCCGCATGCTGAGTCCGGGCGAAATAGGCGTCTTCTCGATGACCGTGGTGTTCGTGAGTATTGCCCATATCTTCCGCGACTTCGGTGTCGGCACCTATCTTCAAAGAGAATCCGTCATCACGCCGGAAAAAATGCGCGCCGCCACCGGTGTGCTTTTCACGACGTCGTGGATCATTGCTGCTGCCCTCTATGCCGGCAGTCCATGGATCAGCCAGTGGTTCAACGAGCCCGCGATGGTTCCGGTGATGGAAGTCCTTGCACTCGGCTTCCTGTTCATTCCCTTCGGGTCCATTACGCATGCCCTGCTGACGCGTGAGTTTGCAGCGGGCAAGCAGGCTATTGTCAATGTGGTGGGAACCGCCACGTTTGCGGTGACTTGCCTGACACTGGCCTATAACGGCTTCGGCACCATGAGCATGGCATGGGCAAACCTGGCCAACATCATTGCCTGCGCCATCGCTTATGCGCCGATGCGGCCCAGGCATCTCCCGTGGATGCCGTCGTTCCGGAACTGGCGAAATGTCCTTCACTTCGGTGTGGGAACGCTGTTCTCCAACTGCCTGTCATCCATTAACGGTGCCATTCCGGACATCATGCTGGGCAAACTGGGCAGCGCAACGCTGGTTGGCCTGTTCAGCCGCGCCAGTTCTACGGTGTCCATTTTTGGCCATATCGCCGGCAGTACGGTGAACTACGGTTCGCTGTCCTATATTTCGCAGGCGTTTCACAGGAATGAGCCTATCGGTCCGCTGCTCAACAAGGCCACCTCGCTGGTCACGGCGGTAGGCTGGCCGGCGCTTGCATTGACCTCTGTGTTCGGCACTGAAATCGTATCGACCTTATATGGCGACAAGTGGCTGCCCGCGGTGCCTGCAATCGACGCCCTCGTTCTCGCGAGCATAGTAGGGCTGGTGTTCAACTATACGGGTACGGCACTTACGGCAATCGGCCGGCCCTACCTCTCGTCGGTACCAATGATCGCCGTGCTGCTGACCCGTGTCACGTTCGGCGTCGTGCTCTTCAACGGCGACATCCGCAGCTTTTCATGGGCAATCTGTGCGGCCACGATAGCGGCGGTGCCCGTCATGATCTACCAGCATTACCATTACCTGGGCCATCGCTTCACGACCATGTTGACGGCCCTGTGGCCCAGCGCGCTGGTGACGGTGGCCGTCACGGCCTCTGCGATGCTGTTGAAGATGATGCTGCCGTCCTCGCTGCATCCACTCTCCGTCCTGCTGGTTCTTGCCCTTCCCCTTGCCACCATCTGGTACCTCGCGCTGAGGATGACAGGTCACCCGCTGACGACCGAGATTCACCATGTCGCCAATGGCCTGAAAGCCAGGCTGGCCTGAACGCTACCTCCGCTGGAAGCGTGCCGTATCCAGCTGCCTGGCCATGGCAAGGGACACGGCTTTTCTGGAGCGTGTGAAGCAGTCTACAACCGACGTGACACCCCGGCACGCGGCCAGCGGAGCGACCACGCAGGCGCCTAATGGACCGCCTGGGTCAGGCGCCATGCGAGATCCCGCATGATCGGCGGGAAGTTGCTGATGGCATTCTTGATGCGAAAATTCAAATCACTCGGAGCACTCGCGAAATGGCTGGCAGTGTCCTTGGCCACGGAAAAATCGCCGCGGGCGTAGGCGATATCGAATGCGTCGCGCCGCCGCTTGTCCACGCTGGCGAGGACGGCATCCCGGTAACGTTCGGTGCCGCGGTGATGGACAAGCGCATGCTCGAGT
Organism: uncultured Noviherbaspirillum sp.; assembly: GCA_963522035.1. GTDB lineage: Bacteria > Pseudomonadota > Gammaproteobacteria > Burkholderiales > Burkholderiaceae_D > Noviherbaspirillum_A. The sequence continues at coordinate 18,859 of CAUQYP010000032.1, forward strand.
ATTTCCACTTCGCCTCTCAGCGAACGCAATGTATCGCGCGAATCGTTCCCCTCATGCTTGCGAATAGCCGCCAACGGACGGGTCAGGTAACCCAGCTTGCCGCTGGCGATTGCACGCAGGAGAAATTCGAAATCCTCGCTGCCGACGCCGTTGAATCGCGGATCATAGCCGCCGATCGACTGATAAAAATCTTTCTTGATCACGCTTCCGGTGGGAAAAAAAGGCTGGTAAGCCAGAACACGCTCGGTCAGGTCGGGAATGTCGGTGCAGTAGTCCACACCACGTACCGCACCGTCGAGAAAATTCGCGGGTGCGCGGGCTAACTTGTCTGTATGTATGTTCTCGCCCGTGAACGTCGTGAAGTTGCAGTACCAAAGGTCTACATCTGGCAGCCCGGTAATGACCGTCGCGACCGACGCGTTAAACTCTGGACGGAGCAAGTCATCGGAATCACACAAAGCCACATACGGTGTACTGCACACCTCGACACCCGTGTTTCTCGCACGCTGGACGCCACCCTTGGCCGAGCGAATCAATGTAATTTTTCCGTCGAATTTTTCAAGCCGTGCCACGGTGTCGTCCGTGGACGCATCGTCGACGACGATGATCTCCGCAAAAGCCGGTTGTTGATCCAGTGCCGAAGCGATGGTGTTTTCAATAAGGTCGCCGCGGTTGTAGGTGGGAATAACGAGTGACACAGGAAGTCGATCTTGCACGGCTTTTCTCTACAGAAAGTGTACGAAAAATAAAAAAATATTGATTGGCATGCGTCAATGCTGCCGAAGTACGCGTTCCGCGATCTGCACGAAGCGTTTCGCAACCTCGCGCGTACTGGACGCCCTGGCAATTTCCATCGCGCGTGCGCCAAGGAAGGCCGCCAGATTCTCGCTACCTAGTATGGACAGGACTTTCTCCGCAATGTCGTCGGCATCTTCGCCATCGATCAGGTAGCCGGACTGGCCGTCGACCACAGCTTCGACTACGCCGCTAATCACCGGCTTGCCACAGGCATTGGCTTCACGCAAGACAAGGCCTAAGCCATCGGTGTCGCCGTCTGGCATGGGGCGGTTTGGCATCAGGAACAAATCGCACAGCCTGAAATACCGCACCAGGTCCGGCTCGGATACAGGTCCCACCAAGGTGATATGCGCACCAAGATTTTCTTTTGCAATCAGGCGCTCAAGCTCCGGCCCAAGCTCACCGTCGCCGTCGCCGACGATCAGGTAATGCACGTCGGGCCGCAGCCTTATGACCTTCGCCATGGCGCGAATGCCCATTTCCGCACCCTCGCGTCGCGCCAGCCTGGCCAGCGTGAGCACGACCTTCTTGCCCTCAAGGCCATGCTTCTGCACCAGGTCGGGATCGCGCTCGCCGGGCGTAAATCGGTCCGTGTCGACGCCGTTCTGGACCAGCGACACCTGTTCGGCGCGCAGGCCCATTTGCTGGGTCAGCGCGTCGCAGGCAAGCGAGCTTACGGCAACGACCTTGTCAGCTTCGTTCAGATAGTCGCGGCGTTTGTTGCCATGAAGGCGACCGCTGGTCGCCCCCGTTACCTCTTCACCATGGACATAGATAATCAGGCGAGTGCCAAGGGCTTTCCTCAGCGCGATGCCGAGCCAGCTTCCGGCTACGAGCTCGCCGATGCAAACGACATTGATCCGGTGCTGCTTCACGATGCGTGCCGCAGACAGGAGCACGCTTGCGTACAGGGGAATGTCATTGAAGGCGAAGCGGGCAAGCGACGCGCCGATGTTGGCGGGCGGCGGCTGCATCAGCGGCCGCAGCAGCGGGACGCGGTGGACCGGATAGGACACGGAGCGGTCATGCTCGCGCCAGCCTTCGATCTCGCGGCCGTCCATATAATTGGTGCTGGCCGTCAGCACCCTGACACTTCCCGCCGGCATGTGCTTGCACAGGTTTTCATAGACCACTGCGGAGCCGCCGCGCAGCGGCGCGAATGTGCTCGCCACTATCAGGCAGCACACCGGCGTATCGCGTGCCTGCTGCAAGGGCGCGACCGCTACCCGCCGCTCGCGCTCGACCAGGTTCCTGGCCAGCTGCAATGCCATGCGCTCGTTGGTCGCGCCCCAGGGCGTAAAGCGCGGCAACTGGAATATGTCCGAGTCCTGCCGCGCCGCGCCGCCGCTGGTCGCGACCGCCACCTTGTAGCCGCAGGCCTTGACCATGGCGACGTGACGGCCGTCGTAATCTTTCAGCGGCCTGCCGTTCGGATACGCAAAGGCGTTGACCCTGCCCCCGATGATGGTCTCGAGCTCTTCCTTGCATCCACCGATCTCCAGAGTGGCCTGGTCGTCGCTGCATTCGTTCAGTATCGGATGGCTGATCGTATGGCCGCCGATCTCGAAACCCTGGCTGTGCAGCGCGCGCACCGAATCGCGGTTGAACGGCCGAGGCCAGACCAGCGGCGAACGTGCCTGCGCCTCGATGATCTCGATGGCGCCCAGCCGTTCGGGCAGTGGCGCATATTTGAGGCGTTCCTGCAGCTCTGAAATCAGCTTTATCCGGCTGCTGGCCTGGCGCAGGTCGACATAGTTGCCGAAGCCGTACGGCAGATGCGCGCCGGTGTCCGGCAACGCACGCACTGCCGCGATAATGCGCTCGTGCCACAGGGCCGGCCCTTCGAGCTGCTCGGTCGTGACAAAAAATGTCGCGTGCATGTTGCGCGCCCTGAGCGCCGGACTGACTGTGGTCAGCCATTCGTCGTAGCCGTCGTCGAAGGTCAGCGCCACCGCCTTTTTCGGCAGTTTGCCGCTGGCAAGCGCGGCGGCGGCGTCGGCTAGCGGCAGGACGCTCGTATTTTTCTGCAGGAAATCGAGGATATGCTCGAACTGGCTGAACGTGGGTTCGGTCGGCGTCAGCGGGTCGGCTACAAGCGGCACCTTGTGAAACAGCAGCACGGTCAGTTTGGCGTTCTGACCCTGCCGTGACAGCAGGGAAAAGAGGCCGTTGGATACCCGCGCGGCGACGCCCTGGCGCGCGCTGGCGCCATTGCGATGCAATAGCGAGGAACCGGCAGGAATATCAGGAACGTGCATGTACTGTCCCGCAATTGGCGTCCAGTCCTGGCGCACGGACAAGGCCGCGGCTGGCGGCATCAAGAACGGTCACTTGCCTGAGCATTGCTTACCAGACCGAATATGACGATGTCACGCATGTTTCGGGATCCTCTTGAATAGTTCGACGGCGCGCGCTGCATTCTCGCGCCAGGTCAGTTGTTTGTCGCTGATGGTTTTTCGTGCGTTCTCGCCGACATGCTGGCGCAGCACCGGGTCCGCGGTGAGCTTGCTGATCGCGCCGGCCATGCCGTCTGCTGCTTTTGGGTCGAACAATACGGCATTCTGGCCGTCGGTGAGTATTTCCATGAGGTTCGGTTGCGCCGGCCCAATGATGGCCTTGCCCAGCGCCAGGTACTCGAACAGTTTCAGCGGAGACGCGTATTCGACGACCGCCGGCTGCAGCGCGATGTCGAAGGCCGCCACGTAGCGGGCAACCTCGTCGCGGGCGATGACGCCGGTGAAGCTGACCCGGTCCCGGATGCCGAGCGCATCGGCCTGCGCTTCCAGCGCCGGCCGTGCCGGCCCGTCGCCCACCACCAGCAGGTGGCGACCAGAGCCCGGCGGGTCATTCGCGATCATGGAAATGACCTTGTCCAGGCCGTGCCATTCGCGCACGAAACCGGTAAAGCCCAGCACGATGTTGCCATCCAGCCCCAGCGCTGCCTTCGCCGCATGGATCTCGGGTGCGGCACTGAACTGGCTGGCGTTGATGCCGTTGGGTATGACGACGATGCGCTCGCGCGGCACGCCGTAGGAAGCGACGATGTCGCCCAGCACGCCCGTCACCGGCAGCACATAGTCGGCGGCTTTCCAGGTGTAGGCCTGGGACCAGCGGGCCAGGCCCTTCAGCGCCAGTCCGTCGTACCGGGCGCGCTCCTCGAAAATGGGCGCATTGACCTCCAGCAGCATCGGCAGCTTGTACTTGCGCTTGAGCCAGATGCCGGCCGGCAGGAACAGGTTGTAGCGCTCGTACAGGCAGTCGGGCTGGTGCTCCCTGACCGCCCTGGCCAGGCGGCGGTACGCGACCAGGCTGTAGGCAAGCTCCATGATCTCGTAGACGAACTGCGGCAGGCTGCGCTTGAGCCAGGCGACCATGCCCGCATCCGACCCGAACGACTCGGTCTCTGCGCTGGGCGGCGCCACGACGATGACTTCATGCCCCAGCTGCCGCAGCGCCCTGATCATCTCCTCGATGTGCACGAATTGGCCGTCCTTGGAACGGGTGCGATGGTGATACAGTATTTTCATGCCCTGCCCTGTCCGGCGACCTTCTGGAATAGTTCGATCTGCCCCTGCGTGGTGTCGTCCCAGCTGAAACGCTCGGCGTAACGCCGCGTTGCCTCGTGCGAAGGATAATTGGCCCGCAACTGCCGCAGCGCCGCGGCCACGCCGTCCGGCGTCCGCTCCGGCATCAGCACACCCGCTTCAGGCGCGGCGACAACTTCCGGCGTCCCCCAGACGTTGCTGGCGATGACGGGCGTGCCGCATGCCATCGACTCCAGCAGCACGTTGGCCCAGCCTTCGCGGCTCGAAGCCAGCACCAGCGCGTCGGCGCCGCCATAGTAGCGCCGCAGTTCGCTCTGCGGCAGGGGGCCGAGGAAGCGCACCCTGTCCTGCACGCCGATGCGCTGCGCCAGTTCTTCCAGCTTGGCGCGGTCCGGGCCGCTGCCTGCAATCCAGAGATGCACGTCGGGCATGCCGGGCAAGGCCTGGATCGGCAACTCATGGCCCTTGCGCGGTTCAAGGTGACCGACCGACATCAGCGTGAAACCTTCCATGCCCAGCTCGCTGCGCAATGCAGCGCGGTCGCCCGGCTGGAACAGCTCGAGGTTGACGCCGTTGCGCAGCGGCGTGATGCGCGCGCCGTCGATGCCGAGCCCGACCATTTCGTCCTTCAACGCGTTGCAGACCGTAATCATGCCTGCCGCATGCCCGGCCGCCCAGCGTATCATCCGGCGCGGCAGTCGGTATTGGGGCACCAGGTTGATGTCGGTGCCGCGCGCTGTGATGACGACCGGCTTGTTGAAATAGCGCCCCAGCATGACGGCGGCGACGCCGTCCGGGTAGAAATAATGCGCGTCGATCACGTCGAAGTCGTAACCCTCGTCGATGATGCGGCCCAGCGTCGACTTCATCGCGCCAGCGAGCAGGGCCGGCGCCGGCACCATGCCGACCTTCGGGATCACCGGGTAGCGCGGATGACAAACGTCGATGCCGTTGCGTTGTTCGGACGCGGGAACCTGCGCATAGCTGGCATACACGCCGAAGCGCGGATGACTGAATGGGAACCATGGCACCGGCGCGACCACGCGGGAGGTCACCTGATTACTGGCAAGCAGGTAGCGCAGGCGGGTTTCCACGAAGATGCCGTGGTTGGGCCGCTGTGCATTGGGAAACAAGGTACTGAAAGTCAGCAATTTCATGAGCGTTATATTGGAACGACAAGGGTGCGCGGCAGCTTGCAGCCTGGGCGGGTCATGCAATACGGCAAACCGCGGAATGATGCCCGAATGGCAGCATCGCTGCCATGCGCCGCCGCATAGTAAAACAGTTTTGCTGCAGTGCGACGGTTCTTGCGCCAAATCAATTGGATTATCGGCGCGCTTGAATGATAATTCATTCTTGATAATATTTACATTGAGCAATATCACAAGTATAGCGATTCGGCCCGGCAACACCGGATTTTTATTGCCTTGCAGACATTCCTGTTACAAGATGCCTGCATCGAGCCGACCGGCCAGCAATAAATACGATGGCAGACGGCGATTCCAGGCCCGACGGGTAGACGTTGGCCCACGGTCGTTATACTGTCGCATTGCCTGTTAGTGCGGTCGTCGCACGCTGTGTCCTACATCCCGTTTCCAATTTCTCCTTATTAAATGCGCTTATGAAAATTACGATTATCGGCACCGGTTATGTTGGCCTGGTTTCCGGAGCATGCTTCGCAGACGTTGGCAACACGGTCCTTTGCCTGGACGTCGATTCCCGCAAGATCGACATGCTCAACGCCGGGCAGATCCCGATCCATGAGCCGGGCCTGGACAAACTGGTGGCAGCCAATGCCGCGGCTGGCCGCATCCTGTTCACGACCGACTACGACCGCGCAGTCGCGCACGCCGACGTGATCTTCATTGCGGTCGGCACGCCGCCGGACGAAGACGGCAGCGCCGACCTGCGGCACATCCTGTCGGCCGCGCGCAGCATCGGCCAGCGCATCACCCGCCCTATCGTCGTGGTCGACAAGTCCACCGTGCCGGTCGGCACCGCCGACCAGGTGCGCGCTGCGATCGCCGAAGAGCTCAGGAAGCGCGATTCGCGCGTCTCGTTCACCGTCGTCAGCAATCCGGAGTTCCTGAAGGAAGGCGCAGCCATCGACGATTTCATGCGGCCGGACCGCATCATCGTCGGCAGCGACGACCCGGACGCCACCCGCGTCATGCGCCAGCTGTATGCGCCGTTCAGCCGCAACCATGACAAGCTGATCCACATGGACGTGCGCAGCGCAGAGCTGAGCAAGTACGCGGCCAATGCGATGCTGGCCACCCGCATCAGCTTCATGAACGAGCTGGCCAACCTGGCCGAGGCGCTCGGCGCCGACATCGAGGCGGTGCGCATGGGCATAGGCTCCGACCCGCGGATCGGACCGCATTTCCTGTACGCGGGCATGGGCTACGGCGGTTCCTGCTTTCCCAAGGACGTCAAGGCCCTGCTGAAGACGTCCGTCGACCATGGCCGCACGCTGCACCTGCTGAGCGCCATCGAGAAAGTCAACGAGGCGCAGAAGAGCGTGCTGTTCGACAAGATCGCCGGCCACTTCGGCGGCGTCGAGTCGCTGCGCGGCAAGACGCTGGCGCTATGGGGCCTGTCGTTCAAGCCGAACACCGACGACATGCGCGAAGCGCCCAGCCTGGTGCTGATCGGCAAGCTCATTGCGGCCGGCTGCAAGGTGCGCGCCTACGACCCGGTGGCGACGGCCGAAGCGCGCCGCCTGCTGCTGCAGGAAAACGGCGAGGAAGCCTGCAGCAGCTACCTGACGCTGTGCGACAGCGCCTGGGCTGCGGTCGAGGGCAGCGACGCGCTGGCGCTGGTCACCGAATGGAAGGAATTCCGTTCGCCCGACTTCGAACGGCTGGCCGGCGCGCTTTCCGGCAAGGCGATCTTCGACGGCCGCAACCTGTATGACCCGGCCATGGTGGCTGCCACCGGCCTCGCCTATCACGGCATAGGCCGGCGCGGGCATCACGACAAATGACCGGCCCGACCATCCTGGTAACAGGCGCTGCCGGCTTTGTCGGCAGCTTCGTCGCTGCGCGGCTGGCCGACATGGGCCACCGGGTCATCGGCTGCGACAACTTCAACGATTACTACACGCCGCAGCTGAAGCATGACCGGGTGGAGGCGCTGCTGGCGCCGCGCGGCGTCGAATGCCACCGCATCGAGCTGTCGGATGCGGCGCAGGTGGCAAGCCTGTTCGAGACGCATCGCCCGACCCACGTCGTGCACCTGGCAGCGCAGGCTGGCGTGCGCTACTCGCTGGAAAACCCGGCGGCCTATATCCAGTCCAACCTGGTCGGCTTCTCGCACATGCTCGAAGCGTGCCGCCGCCACCAGGTGCAGCACATGCTGTATGCGAGCAGCAGCAGCGTCTACGGCGCGAATGCCAAGGTGCCGTTCGCGGAAAGCGACCAGACCGACTCGCCGGTGTCGCTGTATGCCGCCACCAAGAAGTCCAACGAGCTGATGGCGTATTCGTACAGCCACCTGTACGCGCTGCCGATGACGGGCCTGCGTTTCTTCACCGTCTACGGGCCGTGGGGCCGTCCCGACATGGCCTATTTCAGCTTCACCCGCAAGATCATGAATGGCGAGCCGATACCGGTGTTTGCCGAAGGCCTGCTGCGGCGCGACTTTACCTACATCGACGATATCGTCGAAGGCGTGGTGCGCCTGCTGTTCAAGCCGACGCCGGCTACCGAAGGCGCACCGGCGCACGCGGTATTCAACATCGGCAACCACCAACCGGTGGTAGTCATGGACTTCATCGCCACGCTGGAACAGGCGCTGGGGCGCAAGGCGGTCATCGACTTCCTGCCGATGCAGCCGGGCGACGTGCCGGCGACCTACGCCGACACGGAGCGGCTGCGCGCCTGGGTCGGCTTTGCGCCGGCCACCGCCCTGGCCGACGGGCTGCTGGAATTCACCCGCTGGTACGATCGCTGGTCGAGCAAGAGCGCCACCTCGTAGTTCGATGAAAATGGGGCGATGCGTCTTTCATGGCCAGCCACGGGCCTTGCCAGCATCGTCCATCATGGGTAGTACCGGTCCTGCTCCGCTGGAGCAGTTTCGTGCTGACTTGCTTGAGCTGGCCTGTAAGCGATATTTCTTGCTCCGCGCAGCGACCGTTGCCGTTGCCGTTGCCCGCGCAGCGACAGTTGCCGTTGCTTTTGACGCTGCCTT
>CAUQYP010000033.1:0-26966 GCA_963522035.1 uncultured Noviherbaspirillum sp.
CAAGTTCGAGGTGCCCACATCATGCCAGACGTACCGAGGTTTTTCGAGGTGCCCTATAGTAGTTGGCTCTGGTACAGTTGTTGGAGTTAAGACGTAAGCGACTTGCATCTTAAGACGATCATTGACAGCGGTCCCGACAATCGAGCCCTCGTTATTGATTCCTTCGGCGCTTGCAAGGGTCCATCCATCCTGTATCAGTTTAGCATCAAGGAAATCATTTAGGTCTACCAACAAGTTTCCCCGCCAAAGAGCGGCATAGCCTACGCTCCCAGCATCTTTCGTTGAATAGCCAACTACATCGCCATGGTCGTTAACGTCATAGGCAGCGCTGCCTTTTCCGCCCAAAGTCCCCAGATCGGTCATGACACCACCTTCCCAGGAAAATGCGTGGTAATTCCGATCTTCAACCTGCGAATATCCAACGACCTTACCACTGTTGTTGATCGCCCTTGCTGTGCTATCCCAGCCTGGACCAGCCAGGGCACCGAGATCGATTATTCCCGATGACTCCCACAAAGTCGCATGGTCATTGCAACAAGTATTAAGCGATGGCCTAGACGACCCTACTATTTGTCCGCGATCATTGATATCGTAAGCTGCACTAAAATAACCACCAAGGGTGCCCAGGTCGATGAGTGCTGTGCCATTCCACAGGAAGGCGTGCATTCCAAAGCCGGCTAGCCCCGAATACCCAACGACATGACCAAGATTGTTAAGCGACCTAGCCTCGCTAAAATTACCGCCCAGTGTGCCGAGATTTTGCGCTATTCCATCGCTAAATAATGCTGCACGTGGGTAGTAGTCAAGTGTCAGGTTTCCAGCGATTTGTCCGGAATTATTGACGGCAGACGCGGTTGTGAGTGGCCACAAGCCTATTGATTCACCGTTATTCCAAACCAAGGGCTCATTTCTTGGATTATAGGGATTGACGCGTGTGGAATAGACAGAACCAACTACGGTGCCGGAATCGTTGATTGAGCGAGCCGTGCCAGCAATTGAGTCAGGTGCAGTAAGAAAATCAAAATTGTAGGTAGACGCTTGTGCGTTAGTAGAAAATGTAACAGATAACGACATGGCCAGCGTGGCGAAAACTGCTGCTACTACATTCATTGAATCTCCCGGCTTTGCTTAAAAGGATCAGAAAATTATTCCCATGCAAAAACTGAGCCAACAATTCCTCTTTGGAAACTTTCCTATATGAATCAATTAATTATGCTGTCGTAAGCTTTATAACTCTCATGAGAATTTTTCCTTGTGTCAGGTTTATCGACATTCATTTGATCACTTGACGTTGAAGCTCCGTGCACTGTCTGCCGGGTGATTTTTAATCGCACAGCAAGTTATCCACCCGCTATCAAGCGGGCGGTGTCGTTGTTAACTTTGTTGTGTCCAACAAACTGCGCTTGCCGGTAGAGGCCACGACGGCGATCATTTGATGCCGATTTTTACCGCGACCTGAAATTACTTATGAAACGTGTTCCAACTTGGAACGGCGCCACTTCCCCGGTTTCGTTCCAAGTTGGAACGATAGATTAGCCGATGGAATCTGTTTCAACTTGGAACGGCGCATGAAAGTTGGAAACCACTCTTCAACTCTTTCGGATGGAAATAAAAAGGGCAGCCGGAGCTGCCCATCACCTGATGCATGGCAGTTGCTAATCGTCAGCAGTCTTGTTCAAGACAGTAGCAATTTCTTCCGGATCAACCCCTTTCGCACAGGTGATCACAATTTTTCTACCTTCGACTTTAAACTCTCCAAGTCGACGGCCGGCAAAAGTTAAGGACCGTGTAGGTATAGGAACGTCCAGTCCTAATGCGGTTTTGACTTTCCCTTTTGCCCAGACCAATGCTGCATCTTCGGTCATCTGAGATTCAGCAAGCATGCGGATTGCTTCAACAACAACGTCCCTATGAGATGCAAAATAATCGCTGGCAAACTCTGCAGCTTTTGTACCCCCTAAGACAGTAGGATGTCTATCTAAGATTTCGATCGCTTCAGGTGGAAGCTTGAAGTAAGAAAGGCACCGACTTACTGTTGCCTTTGCTACGCCAATTTTGCGGCATAAATCCCCTTGAGATTTAACCAACCCACCGGTCAAAATCCGATTATAGCTACGGCCGCGTTCATAATCGCAAAGGTTCTCCCTTGCTTCGTTGTCCGTCAAAGCTTCCAGGCAAGCTGCTTCATCCGACAACTTACGGAGCGTAGCTTTGATCGTCAGGCGTCTGAGAACTTGGTGAGCACGATAGCGACGTTCACCCGCAACCAACTCGTATCTACCATTTGCTTTTTGACGAACAAGGATGGGATTGATCAGGCCGCTTTCCTCAATCGACTCGGCAAGCTCGCGTATGGCTTCTTCCTCAAATACCAACCGTGGCTGATAGGGGCTTACATCGATTGCACCAAGCGAAATCTCCAAATCGTGCTCATCCTGAGCGACTGGCCATTCAGTGTCCAGTTGTGTTTTGGGAGTAGTTAAATGGATCACTTCATCACCGGAACTGGAACCGTGCTCGTTCATGATTTCTAGTTGCAGCCTGTCGGTGCTTGTTGCCGGTGAAGTAGGCAAGTCTACCTTTTTCGCCTCATCGGGTTTTCCGTATTGAAGTTTCGCCAAAGGTGTGCGGGGTGCAGCTATGTGTTTCTTCAACATGATTCTTACCCTGAGTTATTTGGTGTCTTTTTTCAAAAACTTAGCAACGATGTAGTTGGTGACTTGACGATACTCAGCAACACCCGGTGCACTCGGAGATTGCAACGTCAAGGGCATATAATTTTCCTGGGACTTAGGGAAAAGCTCGCTCGCTGAGATTACTGTCTCTGAAAGGTTGTCTTTATACGCCTGCAGTTGCGACTGCATACGAGCCACCCGACTGATCTGCGTCGAGTAGTGAGTTGGCAAGATCAGCAAATCCGGGTGGATGTCTGGCATCCGCTGCGAGAGGCCGTTGATTTCGCTGATAAGGTGCGACATGCCTTTGATCCCGAAAGAATCCATTTTCAGTGGAGCGATTACAAGATCAGCTGCCGCGATCGCGTTAAGACTCGAAAACTGGTTGCTTGGCGGGCAGTCGAAAATCACGAAATCATAGTCGTTGATATTGAAGCCCGGGGTTTTTCCTTCCGCAGAGTCCTGGAAGAAGCTTTTGAACACCAGTTCCCTGTTTCCCCGTTCAAGCACTAAGCTCTGCTCCAGGTCATTCAGGAAGCTGTCAGCGGGTATCAATGACGGTCCAGCTTCTCCAAATGGCTTCTTGATAGCCGACGACATGTCCGGCATTTTGCCTGCTCGGGTATTTCGCGCATCGCAATAGCTACGAATCACATCTCGAAAAGTAGTCTGGACGATGGCTTCAGGTGACAGGCCGTTCGCTTCCGCTTCCTCGAGAGAGAAATCGCTTTCATATCCAAACAACTGCGTTGCATTCGACTGAACATCCAGGTCAATCAAAAGAACCTTATAGCCGTCTAGAGCTAGTTGGATGCCGATCTCCGCGCTCGTGGTCGATTTACCAGTCCCGCCCTTATTGATGGCAGTAGCTATGCAGATGGGAGTACGAGAGAGCTTTTTGACTAATCCTTGATTGCGGCGCCACTCCACGAGCTTGAAAATATCCTGCACGCTGAACTGCCGCACTGCTGGAGAGTTTGGATTAGTGGAGTTGGCCCGTGGCACTTCCAGGCCCGCTTCTTTTAGATTATTACGCAGAGACGTATCCGAAATACCTAAGATCGTCGTTGCGCTCTTGGAGCGGTAAGTCACCTGATCTAATAGCGCATAGGTAGGTCTGAGCACAAAGCCTCTCCTGAAAGTTGATTAAGATGCCTGCATTCTCCCCGTAGAACTGCGGGCCGTCAATCTGCACTGTGGGCATTTAGGTGTTTATTTACCGACAAGCCCGCACTTTTGGATATTTTACGAAGTATGGCCGAAGGTAGGATATTCCATAACGCTTGGACAACCAGCAATGTGTCTAACTAAAATTGGCTCCATTGTGGGAGAACTGCCAAGGAATCATCTACCTACTAAAACTTCCGTTAGTGTTTAATTTTCTAACAAAAAAAAACATATGCATCATTGATGTCATACAGCAACTACTTCCTGCTATAGTTTCGGCGCCTTCAACAGCCACGGGTGCCTCACCTGCAATTCCTATTCCAAGCTCTGTGGCATGTCTAGTATGGCAGCCTGATATTTTTGCTATGGTGGAAAAAGATGCTCCTCATACCATAGCTAGGTATGTTGCTCCAGATGTAGCCGGAAAAGGTGAAGAATTGAAGCAACCAAGTGGGAAGAAACGCTTGCGACCTTGTTAGTGTCATTCAGGGGTTCGGGTGCCTTAAATCGTGACAAATTTTCACGGCTTTCCTGCCGGAACATAAAGTGAGCAATTTTCCATTTTTGCTCTTGCTTGCGCGCTAGCGCAGGCTTCCTGTCCATGCAACTTGAATTAGTCCCCATATAGCTGTCAGTGACACGTGGCAATACGTCCACGGCAAGTACGTTAGATCACGTTGCCATTATCATGAAACGCAATCATGTCCTTCTCCGTGGGCTCACCCCATACGTCTATGGCCAGCCATTCGCCAAAGGCACTCCGGACCGTTTTCATTTCCAGACCTTTCTTCCTGTAATAGCCGAGAATGGTTTTGTCAGCTTGGTCGACAAAGCGAGCCAGAATTTCACTTTGTTCAGTCTCCTCGAGCTCTGAAAAATAAGCGAAAGCCTGTTGGCTTCTAGCCGCAATGAACTGGGCTCTTAAATCCCTTTGCGGCTCTAGGGCGACGTCCTGCTTTGGCACCGATACAGGCTCTGCAAGATGAGGATTCGTGGCGTAGCCATTTGCGATCGCAACCTTGAAGTAGGCAGCTGGTGACGCCAGTGTAGTGCCAGATTTAGCATTCTGACGTTTCTCCACCAAGGAGATATGCGACAACACGGATTGTTCTCCATACTGGGCAAAAATCTCAGTTGCGTCTTCTTGGGTGATTCCCAACCGCATAATTTGTTCGACGATCTGCATGTTCAGCAAGGGACCTGGATCTATCTCTGGCACAAACTCCAGTGCTGCCTGTGCTTTCAGACTCACCTTGAACTGAAGCGACTCGACACGGCGCCCTAGCTTAAACTCAATTAACTCAATTTCAATATCCGTATTGGCGTTGATTTCAGCGATGGCTGGTTTGACAACATCTCGCTTGAAATATTTGTATTCTGGAGCTGGGTCGCCGCCTTCAATAGGTGTTCCAGTGAGGACATGAAACCAGAACTCATATGTTTGCTTGTACGTTACCCTGGAAGGGCTCGTTGCATACCGCCGGCAGACTTCATACAAGGCCAGGGCCTGAGCGCCGCTTAGGATTCCCTGGTAATACAGGCTGTACTTGGTGAAATTGTTATCCGGCTTCAGTACCAAATCCTGAAAAGTCGGCGAAAACGCAAATCCCAGCCATACTTCGCCATTTTTGTTGCCAACTCCATGCGAGTTCCATACTTTCACGCCCGACAACATCACCTCATCTGTCCAGGATCTCGTTGTCGTCTGAAGTACTTTTACAGATTGCATTTCGTGCGCAGTCTGTTTGATCAGTTCAGTATTCTTCCCTGAATAGTTGAAACCGGAAATGACGTCGGCCATCCGAACCCAAAAATAGCCTTCAGCGCCTGGTTCACCAGCAGGGGCATTTACCCCTGGAGCCCCTGCCTTTTGCGCAATGAAAATAAAGATATTCAGAAGCTTGCGCGAGACGAAGGTAAACCGGCCAGACTTGATTCGAAGGCCTACAGCCTCATTCGCCTTGCGAAATTCCTGTAGGTCAGTAGTCTTAGGATAGGTGCTTAGGGAACCGGTTCCTGAGGCAGACGCAACTTTTTTTGGACGAGGCATTTTGTAATCAGGAAAGATGTTTTTATGCATATTGCAGTTAAGGTGAATTTTAATCAAGTTTTTTCACCTTTGGGGTTGGAAAAATACGTCAGCAATGGCTCGTAACCTAAGACTCTCACCTTAGAAAGCGCTCGTAACCCTATCCACTCACCTTGGTAACCCAAAACTCTCACCATGTTTCAATTTCGTAACCCTATCCACTCACCCTCGTAACCCTAAACTCTCACTTGCGTACCCGTAAACTCTCACCTAAATCGCGGGAAAGCCATATGTAGCAAGGGATTTCAGCATCCTTAAGGTTTTTAAAGTTTACAAGGTGTTTACATGTAAACAACCCTCAATGGGCTAGCGAACCCAATAAAATTTAAAACTGGACGAATCGATAACATCGACAGTGTTCAGAACTAATTTGAAAATGCCAAATAGAACGACAACGATCTAACCGTCCGTACAGAAAAGCAATAATCACAGAACTTGATGCAACGGCCCTGGACGCGAATAAACCATGCGGCCAAGACGCTCCCTAACATCTGCTGTATAGAAGCACGCTGCAAGGCTGCAAAACCGTTCAATAGACCGATCGGCTCCTCCTGAGAGAGCGGCCCGAAGGTTTCGTAACCCAAAAGTCTCACCTTTCGTCGGTACACATCAGTTTCGTTACCTAAAACTCTCACCTTTTGCAAAATCTGGGGAGTTTCGTACCCCAAAACTCTCACCTAAGGTCGGAATAACACTTATTCGTAACCCAAAACACTCACCTATAAGCTTTCGTAACCGGCTAATAGTTCTATTTACTTTCCTGCAAGTAATGTTTAGCAGCCTCTAAAGGTTGGTTTGAGCGAATATTTAACCTTTTGGTACGCTAAAAATCACTAATATGGCCCCGCAGCAAGATATTGATGCCTTTTAGGCAACAGATTTAGCAGCAGCTTACTTCGTACCCCAAAAGTCTCACCTTTGCTTCCCTATCGGGATTTTCGTAACCTAAAACTCTCACCTTTTAAGAAGAGCAGGCGATGTTTCCCCTGCCGTCAAAATGTTCGTTACCTAGAAGTCTCACCTTTCGGCGGACAGAGTTCCCAGACAGGGCTTGGTTAATCAGTAGGTTCAAAAGCTGAATTTCGATTAGCAAGAGCAGAGCGGCTAGCCAAGTGCGATGAGTGTACGAAACTCAAGATGTGGAGAGTGTTTTTATATAATTCATAACGTTGATGTATAATCCTAATACTTGCATTTTATCTTTGTTAGGGATTTAATCAAGGTTGTTGACTTCAAGACGAGGGATTTGTGGTTCAGATCTTACAAAACGCTGTGAGCCATTCCCATGTACCAGGCCCAACGCAAGCGTCTGGCAACTTTCAACTTCACTTGGATAAATCATGACAATCGCTCTCATTCTTAAAAACGCAACCGGCTCACTGTTCCCTGTCACCAATCCAGCACAAGGCAAACCTATTCTGGAAGGCTTCGTGGAGTTTTCGCTCGACGACAAAAAAGACGGCAAAAAACTCCGCCTCGAGGCATCTGCCTGGTTGAAGGACAAGGACGGCAAGAAGTTCTACTCCCTGAGCATCGGCGGCATCTCGGCTGCACTGTTCAAGGAAAAAGAATCGGCCAACGATAAGCTGCCGGCTTACGCAGGCACATTCGGTTTCGAACGCGAGCTCCGTCTGGCAGCCTGGAAGAAAACCGCTAATGGCTCCGGTAAGCCGTATCTGTCCTTGGCCATTTCCGAAAAGACGAACAACGGCAGTACGACGACCAACGCTTCATCAGTTGGTACGGCGCCCCAAAGCGCTCCGCCAGCACAGCAGCAGAAATCACCGGCCAGAACTGGCGTCGAAGCACCTGACTTCGATTTCGTCTGACCGATGTCTTAACTTAACCGACCCCGCGCGCATCTTGCCGCGGGTTCTCTTTCGCCGCGAGCAGCGGTGTAAGAGCTACCTCATCTTTCTCCGTTCTTCCTCATTCCTTTTCACTAAATCCATAACCACAATTGGCAATACACGTAGCATATTTATGATATACAATAGTATTATTGTATCTTACGATTCATTTCATATTGCTTCAGGCCTCAATCGCACATAGGGAAGGCACCATGGGAAAAGCAGCGCTGCAGGTCGACTCGGTTCGGAAGGAGCCACGCTATTCCCCTGCTGCGACAGGTCCACTTGCCTTAGTGCAGAAGCGATCTCCCGACTATTCTTCTGGCCATGCGCTTCTTCATCCGAAACATTCAAATATATCGTTCGCAGTTCGGCCAGACCGTTCCATGTCTCATTTTGACCGAGTCACCAGCCTTCCAGACCGAATTCACATTCACGGAGCTTTGGACGAACTGATTGCAAATGGCGTTGACGATTGTGCCGTCCTGTTTGTTGATCTGGACAATTTCCGTCGCATTAACAACAGTTTTGGACATGAGACAGGCGACAGCTTGCTTCTTGCAGCTGGCCTGCGGCTTCAACGATTCGTTACCGCACGAGAAGGGATTGTCGGGCGTTTCGGTGGCGATGAATTTGTGCTCGTGGTTCATGGCAAAAGTGACCCCACAACGCTGAACGCGCTGGCGGAGCAGATCGCTATAGAGCTTGCTCACCCTCACCAGTTCGAAAGCCTGAGCGTTTCGGTCACCGCCAGTATCGGTATTGCCTGTTTTCCGCGTGATGCCACAGAAGCGGGCCAGCTCATCCAGTACGCTCACACGGCGATGTACGCAGCCAAGGAAATGGGCGGGCATGGATTTCGTCATTTCAGGCAAGACATGGCGGCACAGGCTGCTGAGAGTCTGCTGATTGAAGGCAGACTGCGACAGGCGCTGGAAAGTAAGGAGTTTTCGCTCGTCTTTCAACCGATCGTGCGTGCCGGCTCAAACGAAATTCACATTGTCGAGACATTGCTGCGCTGGACGAATGATCAGAACGAAATCGTCGCCCCGGACCAGTTCATTCCCGTTGCGGAAGAATCCGGACTAATCCTGGATATTGGCCGCTGGGTTTTGCATGCAGCATGTCAGCAGGCCAGCCAGTGGCGCCGGACGCGTGCTACCCCGATTATGATTAGCGTCAATGCATCGCCGTTGCAGCTTGCCAACCCCAGGTTCTGCGACGATGTCCAAGCAGCCATGGATGCGACAGGCTTGCCAGCTGAGCTGCTGGCTATCGAGATGACTGAGCGGATGATGGTGGAAGAGGATGCCATCACCAGCGCCAACATACGCCGTTTGGCAGAGATGGGGGTCAGGGTCGCTCTGGATGACTTCGGCACTGGCTATTCCTCGCTGGGCTACCTCACCAGGTATCAGATTCAATCCATCAAGATCGACCGATCCTTCATTGGCAATATCGAATTCGACCTCCAGGCACGCGCACTGGTCCAGGCAATCATCGGCATCGGGAAAAGCCTGGACGTGCGCATGGTGGCTGAAGGCGTAGAAACGCAGGGCCAGGCAGCGGTGCTGGAGAGTCTGGGCTGCGACTACCTTCAGGGCTACCTGATCGGTCACCCGGTAAGTGCCGAGGCGTTGTAAGACACCGAGCAATCAAAGCACCAAACAAAAAGGGCGGGAAAGCCCCGCCCATCATTACCGTTCAGGACGGTGACTTAGCGTACTTAGCATGTAAATTGTAAGCCGCCTGTAATTGTTTGACTGTCCTTACCAAGCCTTTGCATATAACCCTTGGTGCTGCGGAATAGCGCCAACCCGACCAGTTTTGTTAAACAGCGCTAGCTTTCCATCAGCCATAATTCGGTAGTATTCCCCATGGTCGTCCGGCACTGATTTAAATTTGCCGTCAGGAGACTTAGACATCACCGACCCATCCTGCCCGCTTTCACAATATTTGCCTCGGAAAACCATATAAACTGTTCCTGAAACTTCTTCTAGGCTTTGGGTAACGCCGCGGTAGAGTAGCCAGGTTCCAAGAACCTTTCGTTTGGATTGCGGTGGAAGATCTACGCTATTCAGTTTGAAGGAGATTTCAGGAGCTTTCCCTGGAAGACAGCTAAGATTCGTCCCTTTAAGATTTTCAGAAACCAGTTTCTTTTCGACGAAAAGGCTCGGCCTATTCTCGCTAAGTGTGAGTCGTCCGATAACAGGAGAAGTTGGCGAGTTGGTGGCATGAATGGAGATTCTTGCAATTTTCAGTGCCGAACTCCGGCACGCTACTTCCGCTCGATCGAGCATGGCGTTAAGTGCGTAACGGACTTGAAAATCTGACGGCTTCGAATCAAGGCCAGTAATCGTAAACTTCTGGACAATCGAGGACTGAGACAAGTTGTCGACGTTATCGTGCGCCAGCAGTTGTAACGTAGCGGTCTTGTCCGGCAGTGAAACTAGGTCACCGATTCTGGGTGGTGCACATTGATTTGCCAATACGTGCCCCGTACACCCTAGCGCAAGCATAAAAGCACCGATACAAACTAATCGCATGGCTGCTGTTCTCTTGTAAAAAATACAAGCTTACTACCTAAGCATCATATTGCCAACTGGAAATCGATTGGGTGTATGGCGATTCTTTTCGCGGCTATGCTGACAATATTCACCGCGCCCACGTCCACAAGCGATTCATTGATATTATTCCCTCTTCGCATTGAGGTTCCTTTCACGCCTCAATCAAAAAAATGCCGCAACAAGAGTCTAGCTAGCCGGGCATCCATTTTCACCTGCTATACGCCTTGCTGCATGATCTCGATCTGTTTTTTCGCCAGCTTGAACACTAGGTCGGCGGTCAAGAACGGGTCATTCGCCAGCATCTGCTTCACAATCATCGTAGTGATCGGGTACGCATCTCCGGCCGCGATCGCCACGCCGCGGGCGCCGGTTCCCTTGCTCTGGACCGAAAGGTAAAGCTTGCCGGGCTGCGCTTCCAGCGTCATCCACTTTTCATTGTTCTGGCCATGGCCTTTGGCTTCGAACTTGCTGGTCCAGAGCATTAGCGTTGCGAGCATGAGCGGCAATTCTCTCTGCGAGAGTTGGATCGCTACCTTGTTTTTCCAGTTATAGGTACGCTGGCCACTGGCCTCTGTGGCTTCAACGCGGATAGTGTGAATCCCACGCTGAGTCGTATCCTCGGAAAAGCATGCTGCGAACTTGCCGCCGTAGACATGAAACGACTTGTAGCGCTCGCCATCCGGGCCTGAGCCTGTTTCACTCTCGGTTTCTGGCCAGGTGATGTCGGATGGAGCCGGCTCGGCCGGTTGCGGCGATTCTGCGCGCTGTTGGGCAAGGGGCCGGTCGACCTGTCTGCCACTGGCAGCAATGCCTTGCCGCGCCGGCGGAATGGATGGCCAAGATTGAGGTGCCTGTGGCCTGGTGAGGGCAGGGGTTGCCTGATCGCTAACGGGGCGCGCGGCTACAGGCGCGGCGCCACCTTTCGATGCCCTTTCCAGATATCGTGCCAGCGTCAGGCGCACGTAGCGTGCCTCGTCGCAGTTGTCCTGGCCACTCTCGTCCCACGCTTTAAGCTTGACGGAAAAGTCTGGTCCTTCATAACGCCCGATGGAAATCAGCACCCCCATGCCGGGTACGATCAGGCCGCGGCGGACAAGCCTTTCTTTTGTCGCCGGCGTGACGGCATACAGAATCCCCTTCAGATAATTTTTGGCTTTTTCGTTGCCGGCCTTGAACGCATCAACGGCTTTGATAATGGAGTCGCCCTCGATGTCGAAGATATCGAACAAGGTATGGGAGTCCGGGACCGGCAGGGACAGTGCGCGAATCGACTGCTGATAGTTAATGGCATTGAAGGTCATGCGTTCTCCGCTAACAATTTATGATATACAATACAGATAATTATAATACTAATACATGTAATTATCAATATTTGTTAGCTTGCCGCCAGCATATTTTTGACTTCATTCCACGACGGTAGCAGGACGGTTCTGCAACCGAATGACTTAGGACGATTTAGGAACCATGACTGCCAAGATGTATTCCGTTTCGATTGATGGTCGAAACTATTCTGCGGCGTTCCAGACCGAATCGCAATATTCGGCCGCCTGGGAAAAAGTGCTGTCGCAAGCGCATGAAAACAAGCTCAGTGCGCGATGCTGCTGCATGGGACGTGGACAAAAGCTGCTGGCGCCGAAGAAGTATGCGGCCCGCTTTGGGCTGGCCCGTTACGGCCAGTCTGGACCCGAGCATGCCGCCGATTGTGTCTATCATTCCTGGTCACATGACAGAAGTGGCATGCAAGCCTATGGCAAGGATGCGATCGAGGATATGGAAAGCGGCGGGGTGCGCCTGAACCGGCCAGTCGGACTGCCTCTGACCGATGCGCCGCTCCAGTCCGGACGGGAACCCGCCTTGCGGCCGGTTCCGACCGACGTCCGGGATGCCGGCTTTTCGCTCTATGGCGTGCTGCAGCTGGTATGGCATGTGGCTCAGATGAACGTCTGGCATCCCAAGATGGAAGGCACCCGAAAGCCTAGACTGGTAAGTCATTTTCTTGACAAGGCAGCCTCCAAGATCCGCCTGGACCGCAGCGGCCGGGAATGTCTTGGCCAGCACACCGTCCTCGCATGGAGCCGGAACAATCTTCGGAAAATCGAGGCTGCCGTCGAGGGCCGGTCCCGCATCCTGCTGATTTCTCCTCTTGCACGGTGGAAGGAGGGGATGGACCTGTCCGAAGCCCTGCCGCTTGCAGACAGGCAGGTCTTTTCCAAAATATGGATGTCGAGGCAGGGCCAGTCGTGGGAACGAACACAAGAGGACTTCCCCTATGCACTGGAGGCCTGGCGCCGCGGCGACTGTGTCATGGCCGCCGTTCTCGCGCATCCTTATCCATTCAAGCGAAACAATGAGAAAGGAAACGATTCCTGGTCGTGCCAGGCTGTCAGCCTTGCGCTCATGCCGGTGACAGACGACTGGATTCCGTATGCGAATGACGCAGAGCGCATGTTGCTGGCAAAACTGAGGCAAGAAGGGCGCTCATTCACCAGGCCGCTGGCATTTGATGCTGACCCCACTGTGCTTTTCCCTACCATGATCCTGCATGATTGCGAGGAGACTGCGCTGATGCCCATGGAGATTGTCAAGACAGCCGGACCGATCCCGCATGGCTATGCGGACTTCCGTCAGCGCTATTTCTCGAATGGCTTTGGCGTGGAGAACTGGTGGACATGGAATCTCAGACCTTCGGCTCAGGACATGCCTGAGTTCCCGCCGCGGCGCAGAAAGAAGTCCATGCAGGCCGAACCGGTTCTTGAAGAACAGGCCCCTGCTGAGCCGTCAATGGCGGGAACTCCGATCGCTACTACTATCCCCGCCGCGGCCGATCCCTACAGCGGCGTCTTTATCTGATCGAGCATCTGTCTGCCCACACTGGCCCTCTGTGAGAGGGCCTTTCCATAGGTAAGTCTCCTCCGCTGGCCTGACCCGGCTGGGGATTGTCGTCGCCTGTTAGACATCTCCATGAGCAAGCCAACGGCCTACGCCGAAACCCTTCCTCAGGAGAAAAGTATGGAAACGAAACAGAAACGTTTGAAACGCCGCCCCGTCTTGTTCATCACCAAGTATAGCCGCCCCGACCGCTTTATCCGGGCCGGCTTTGTCAACCCCGAGCTTTACGACATCGAAATCAAGCAACTCATTCCGCGCCCTCACCCTTCGATGCCCGGGTTTCTGGTACGTGATGGGAAAGAGGAGTATCACGGCTACGTTGCCGTGCATGACCTCTACATGGTCTGGCCCGAGGGACGAGGACCGCGAGCAAGAATGTCCGCACGGCGCGTGTAACACGGAAAGTCATCAATGACAAACGCAAAGTACCCGCCCATCAGTGAAGCCGAGCTGGCGAGATTGCGTGCTGATGCGCGCGATATTCCCGGAACGGCCAGACGCAGAAACACCACTCTGGACGCATGGGACCTTCGAAGTGAAAGTGCAGCAGTTGAGAAGCATTTTGCACTGGGTTGCTGGCTGTTCTATTACAGTCGGCGGATCTTTCTCACGGGTCCGGAAGGCCTCAAGCATCGCATCGACTGTGCCCGAAGGATCTTCGAAGCAGGGTTTTCCAATCCCGGCTATGCCTTCTTCACCGTTTTCGAATTTGGAGAACGCGAGTTCGATACGATCTTCGAAATGGGTGACAGCGCCCTGGTGCTGGAGGGTCTGAGAAAACTGGCTCGCAGATCGCGAAGCCAGCACATCAAGGAAGCGTTTGCTGAAATGGGCTGGTCGCTTCAATCCACCCCTGAAATCGCCTCCGAACAAATGCAGCTTGCCGTATAGCAGCCCGTTGTCACTTCCCATCCACGCCTTATCTCAGACCATCGAGATGAGGGCGTTTTCTTTTGCCGCTGGCGCAAGTAGGTGCCCATAAATTAGGCAGACGGATTTTGCCTTTTAGCTCAATAGCTTATGTCGCTGGCGTATGCCGAAACTGCCACTTTATCCACAAATCCTGTGGATAGCATGGGTGTCGGCTCTGCCTGAAAGGACTTCCAGTGCTCTGTGGCGCATACCAACTTGTATGTCAACCAGTGTCGGGCTGCTCACGCAGATCAACACATGAAATTTCACTTAACCAGGAGAGAGCCATACCATGAACGAAATGAACACCACTACCTTATTTGCCTTGCTGCAGGCGGCCTACCCAGAAAAGAGCTGGCATCTTGAACCATATATGGCGAAAGGGGAACAGTATCACGCGATTCAACTGTCTCATGAGGGATTTGGAATCCATGATCCGTTCGAGTCTGAATGTTCCCGCTTTGAAAAGACTGACCGATACGGCTTGTCGTTGGAACATGCCAGGCTCATGCGGCGGCACAACAGGCACTTCGAGACGTATGTCCTTGGCAGCAGTCAGGATCTTGTCCATGTCTTCGAGACGGTTGTCGACGCAGTGCAGAACAAGGCGTTGCTGGAAGCTGAAACCTTCCTCGATGATTTTGGCTTCACTCGGTATCACACCGGAGGCGGCTGTATAGCCTATGCATTGTTCAATCCGGATGACACCTACCTCTATGTCACTGACCGAAGTGGCCATGCGCTGCCAAACGTCATGGGCAAGGCGTGGGTCGGTTTGTACGATGCAAACATGGAGGAGATCAAAGGATACTTTCCAAACGACTGAGCCTCACCAGGTAGCCCCTTCCTTCGAACCCGCAAGACCAGCCCTCCCTCCAGTTTGGATTGAGGGCTTTTTCCTTGTCGGGTGTCTTCCATTTCGATGTATGGCATTCCTGGTTACTAGCGAACCCTGATCGTCAGGAACTCATTACCCAAGGAGAAATAAATGGATTTTCAAGAAAGTTTGACCCATCAGCCAGGCTTTGATCTTTTCTCCATCTTCAACGGGGAAAGCATCGATGCGACACGGCCAGCCATACTGAATGCCTCAGCGCACGCCCTTTATCAGACGCGATCCATTGCCATGGTCTCGGATGAAGTTGTCGAAGAGGCGTTGGCCTCTGACGCGACGAGCAAGCGCATCATGAGCAAGGGTCTTGCGCCGGCGGCCGGCGACATCGTTGGGATACGTCTTAACCTGAATCTTATCAAGAGCAAAGGCGTGCCGGTCCAGACCGTCCATGCAGGCAACCGGTCGGACGGCTATACGCGCAACAAGGGACTCTACAACGGCTCGGCAATTGCGTACCACAAGGTCGTTACACTGAAAAACGCTTACTTTAACGTGTCGCAAAAAGGCCGGGAGGACGTGGCCTCTGGAACTGTCAGCAAGTTTCCACTTGCTTCGGTTGACGGGGCATTCATGGACACCGTGCCGGATTTCTCGGGGCTTGAAATCAGCTTTAATCCTAAACGGGTGAGGCTCTTTTGCGATAGCGAAAACCGGCCCATCCGGTTTGCAGAACAGGCAACGATCTATGGAAACCGCATCTATGTTCGTGGGCGAGTCGAGTACTACACGATGGATACGGCGCCAGCGAAAGTGGGCACCTCGCTATGCAGCATCGTATTCTGATGCTGCCCTAACCGTTTGACCAAGCCTACTTCCTTGCGAAGTGGGCTTTTTTTCGTTCAGCCTCCTAATATTCCTCTTCTTCCTCTGTCTCGCCCAGCTGATGAATTGCCTGGAGCAGGGCAGTGTAGTCGGCGCGGCGGATGATGTCGTCAAACGGGCCGGTCAGCCGGGACGGATTTTGCAGGAAATACTTGAACTGGAAATTCTCACACCAGTCGAGGAACGTCGGATGATCCGGTGCTTCCCGGGAAGTGATGATGCTCTCGGCCGATAGCACCGGCGCCAGCGACAGATCCATCAGCTGCAGGTTGCGCCGGTAGGTTGCCCGGCCTTCTTCGCTTGCCAGGTTCTTGTGTGCGACCAGCCGCGGCTCGAACTCGCCGGCGTCGACCCTGGCGAAGAAGTCTGCCACGCTGCCAAAGTCGGCCAGGATCTTCGGCGCAGTCTTTTCACCGATTTTCGCGATGCCCTCAATGGAGTCAGAGGTATCGCCCACCATGGCCTTGATCTGTACGAAATCGAGCGCAGTACGCGCCCCCACAGCGGCTTCCATCGCCTCGGGTGTGCAGATGTGAGTATCAGTGCGGTGATCGAGCCAGGACGCGCCCGGCTGGAGATTTTGCAGCCAGTCATGGTCGCCCGTCAGGAACTTCACGGTATGGCCGTTGGCGACAAGCCGCTTGCCCAACTGGTGACCGATATCGTCTGCTTCGGCGTTCGGGTCGTGAAGCTGCATGAGACCCAGCTTGGCCAGCATGATCCGCAAGAACGGCATCTGCTGGCTAACCGAGGCGCGGGCGGCGATTGATGCCTCGCCTTTCTTGCGGCCGCTCTTGTAGTCCGGATACAGGTCATAGCGCCATTTTGCATGGCCATCCCACAGCAGAACCGGCACAAACGTCGGATTTTCTCTCACGCGCTTGGCAAGGGTGCGAATGGTGACGTAGATCGCCTGGACTTCGTCGCCGTTCTGGGCGCGCATGGGCGCTGAGAAATGGGATGCGTAGGCAATGGAGTAGCAGTCAACGAGGAGGATATCCATCCTTGGGGAGTCCTTATACAGGGTGCTGAAATCGTCGGAAGGCCCGTCTTAACCCGCCTTTGACAGCGTGACCAGACCGTCCCTAAGCTGCCATTTTATAACCTGCCAAGCACAAAGTAAATCTGATCGTATTATAACCCGCTGTTTATTAAGTCTTTTTTGGGGAATTTTCTTCATCTTACAAATCGATGTCACCCATTTCCTCTTCGTTAGGACCTCGCAAGTGTCTTTGTCACTTCAACCAATTTTTTATATTTCAGGAGATCGATATGTCGATTCAGATGATTCAAACTTCCCAGGCTAACCAAAACCTCACAGTCGTCGGCTTTCGTCCGAACGGTGATTCCTTCAAGGGCACTGTTTGCGGAGCGACTCCGTTTGAAGCAAAGATGGGCCTCCTGGCCGATTTTCGCTACACGGAGGACGGTGGTGATCTCTCAATTTCTTGTGTTCTTGACACAAGTACCGGCAGACTGTTGGACCAGGTCGGCGTCTCTTCGGAAGAAGACCTTTTTACAGAGGTCGAGGCCGTTGATACCGTCCTGTTCCATGCCTCGCAGGGTGGGAGTCGCGAGCGGATGAAGGCATATCTTAGTTTTTTTGAGTATGTCTTGACCGACTTGCCGGAGGTGTTTGAGGGGCTTGTTGGAGGTAGCAGGGTAGCAGGAGAGGATTTGGCCGTTCAGTACGAGGATCTGAAGGGCAGGACGTTTGAGTTTTTGCCTTCGCAGGCATTGCTGATACTGGCTGAGAAGGCCTTAAGGTCGGATCGCAGCGGCGCGTCCCTTCAGGTCAAGAAGATGGCCGAACGTGCAGGGGTGGCGCTGGACCGCGCGATCGCTGCGGCGCTGGGCTGATGGAAGGTGGATTGAGGGGTTCCGACAAGTCGGAGCCCCTTTTTCCATTTGACATTCATTTTCCTTGTACGTCATACCCGTACATCAGGCGAAGCAATGGTGCCAAGCCGCGGATCGAAGGAGGTAGAAATGAAGAAGATGTTTGTTGCAGCAATGATGGTGCTGACAGGCTTTCTGGCGGGTTGTTCGGACAACAAGTTTGCTTTGGAGGCGACACCTGGTCAGCGTGGAGCAGGATCATTCGTCCAGCTCGATGGTAATGATGGTGTCATGACAATTGTGGCGTTGATGCCTGACCATCCGGACGCAGTCAAGTATCACGTGACCCGAAAGGACGAAGGTGTGCTTGAGAACATCGGCAACGTAACAGGATCGAAAATAATCCAACTTCATGTCAAGGAGCTGAACATGAAGATAAATTTCACTTCGATTCCTCATCAAGGCTATCTGTGTATGGACTGTATGTGGCTCAAGCTACCGCAAAATTGGGCCGTGAAAGTCGCCCAATAATATTTTTACCACCAAGGCCATCCTTTTCTTAAAGGGTGGCCTTTCTTTTTCCGTTTTGATGTGGCGCATTTCCCTACCACACCCCTAACGGAGAAATCCCCAATGATGCAAAGCCCGAAAGTCTATGTCGGCACCGATGACAACGTCGTTGTCTGGCGCCTCCGCAAGAACAAGCAGTTGGAGTACCTCGCAGTCGTGATCGATACGCAGTTGCTGTACGTGCGCACGGATGGCGCTTCGGTACTGCTAACCGTGCCGCATCACGAATGTCCCTTGGGCATAGTCACCGAATTGCTTGGCGAAGACGATCCGGCACAGGCATTGAAAGACCGGATTGCCAGCGGCTCGTTCGACGACATCAAGGATCTGGTGACCGATCCCTTCCTCGCGCAATGGGACAAGCTGGTGCAGCCGCAAGGCGAAGCTCAGTTGTTCGCCCCACCTCCCTCAACTTTCACATTTCTGGAGTTTTAACGATGAATGCAGCAGATATTTCAACGTTGTTCGAAGAAGGTACCGGCGAGAAGGCGACCATAAAGTCTTCTGGGGAGTTGGCAGCCTGGCCGGGGATCGACGCATACCTAATGTCAGTTGATCCGCAGCAGACTGTGAGCGCCGAGGACTTCATGAAGAGCAATGCCGTGTCAGTAGCTACGGAGTTCGTGGCAGCGGGTAAGGGGTTCGACCACGAGGAAAAACGCGGAAACGAACACCATCGGTGCTGGAAGGTGAGCATGAAGACGGGTGGTGTTGTCTATTTCCTGTTCCATGACATGCCAATTCTGCGCGACGCAATCAGCAAAATCGCCGATCCAGGTCCTGTAAGTCATTTTATTGGTACGGCTTACTTTGTGCCGCTGGAACATGCTTTTTTTCTCAAGGCGTTCGATGCGTACCTGCGAAACATGGTGGCGCTCTCCGGTCTGGCATCCTTTAACGATATGCTCGTGGCCATGTCCGACCAGGCGAAAGCCTTGTTGAAGAAACTCCCTGAATCCCAACGTGACTACTTCGTCGCCAGGTTCAAACAATCCCTTTCGGACGGCATGCCGGCCCTCCAGCCGATAACCCAAGACTAACCCGCCCAAACTAACGGGCAACCGCCGCGATCCAGCCGAGTAGCATTACTCAGCCGGGGCGCGGTTTTTTTTTCGTGGCGGGACGCCTGTTCCCGGACAGGGTCAATCGAAAACCTCCAGTGTGATTTAATAGACGGCAGCGGATGGAAAGCCATCGGACAGCGTGATAGGAGCATTCGAGGTTGCAGGTGAGTGAACAAATGCAGGGCTTTCTGTTGACCCGCCATTGGCGCGACACGGCCGCCGGCACGGAGGTCGATTTTTGGCTGGCCACCGACGAAGGGCCGCGACATGTCCGTCTGGCGCCACAGCCGTCCGTGGGATTCATCCCGGCCGAACAGCGTGAGCAGGCCGAAGCATTGTTGCGCGGAGAGCGTTCGGTTGAGTTACGTACCCTTGCGCTAAGTGATTTCCATCGACGGCCTGTGCTGGGGCTGTATTGCAACCGCTACCAGCAGCTCCTAAAACTGCAAAAGCGACTGCGTCAAAACGGCGTCGACGTCTATGAAGCGGACGTGCGCCCACCTGAACGCTACCTCATGGAGCGGTTCATCACCGCACCGGTCCGGTTCGACGGCCGGCCCGGTCCAGCCAAAGGAGAGTTCGTCGATTGTCAGCTGAGGCCTGTAAGTGGATACCGGCCGCGCCTGAAAGCGGTTTCGCTGGATATCGAAACCAGCCCGCGGGGGGAACTGTATTCGATCGCGCTCGAAGGTTGCGACCAGCGCGAGGTATACATGCTGGGTCCGATGAATGGCAGCGAAGACCGACTCGACTTCACGCTCGAGTACTGAGACAGCCCGGCGGACATGCTGGAAAAACTGTGTCTGTGGATCGAGCGGCACGATCCGGACGTGATCATTGGATGGAATATCGTCCAGTTTGACTTTCGTGTTCTGCAACAGCATGCGGACCACTTCCGCGTTCCCTTGCGCCTCGGGCGTGACGGCAGCGTCATCGAATGGCGGGAACACGGCGGCAAGGAGCATTTCTTTGCCAGTGTCGCGGGACGCGTCATCATTGACGGTATCGAGGCGCTCAGGTCCGCATCATGGCATTTTTCATCGTTCAGCCTGGAGCATGTCGCACAGACGCTGCTGGGTGAAGGCAAGGCCATCGACAACCCCTACCAGCGCATGGCGGAAATCGAACGTCGCTTCGCTGAGGACAAGCCTGCTCTTGCGCGGTACAACCTCAAGGATTGCGAACTGGTGACGCGAATCTTTGCCAGGACAGATTTGATGAACTTCCTGCTCGAGCGAGCGACTGTCACCGGGCTGGCCATCGACCGCAGCGGCGGCTCTGTGGCAGCCTTCGAGCACCTCTACATGCCGATGATGCACAGACAAGGTTATGTAGCGCCTAATCTGGGAGATGTGCAGGGAGAGGGCAGTCCGGGTGGCTTCGTCATGGAATCACGGCCAGGTCTCTATGATTCGGTGCTGGTGCTCGACTACAAGAGCCTGTATCCCTCCATTATCCGCACCTTCCTGATTGACCCGGTCGGACTGATCGAAGGCTTAGGCAACGCAGACGAAGCCGAGACGGTGTCGGGGTTCACCGGCGCCCGCTTTTCGCGTGACAAGCACTGCCTGCCGGCGATCGTCAATCAGGTCTGGCAGGGGCGTGAAGTCGCGAAGCGCGAAGGTAACCTGCCATTGTCCTCGGCCTTGAAAACCATCATGGCTGCGCTTTATGGGGTGTTGGGAACACCCGGCTGTCGCTTTTTCGACCCGCGGCTGACTTCCTCGATCACGATGCGCGGCCACGAGATCATGCATCGCACGCGGGAACTGATTGAGAATCAAGGATACCAAGTAATCTACGGTGACACAGACTCCACTTTTGTATGGTTGAAGGTCGCGACGGAGGCACAGGCCGTCGAGATAGGGAAGAGGCTGGTCGACCATGTCAACGAGTGGTGGAGAAACCACCTGCGACAAGAGTTTGCCCTTGAAAGCGCTCTTGAACTGGAGGTCGATGTCCATTACCGGCGTTTTCTGATGCCGACCATTCGGGGATCCGAAGAAGGTAGCAAGAAACGCTACGCTGGCCTGATCGTCGATCCCAACGGGAAGGAAGAGTTGATTTTCAAGGGCCTGGAATCTGCGCGCTCGGACTGGACGCCGCTGGCGCAGCAGTTTCAGCATGATCTGTATCTGCGCATATTCAAAGGAGAGCCGTACCGAGAATATGTCCGTGACTATGTCAGCCGCACCTATAAGGGCGAACTCGACTCCCTGCTGGTCTATCGAAAGCGGTTGCGCCGGCCGCTAAGGGAGTATGAACTCAACGTGCCGCCCCATGTGCGCGCGGCGCGTATTGCGGATGAATACAACCGATCGCAGGGTCGTCCCCTGCAATATCAAAACCGCGGATGGATTCGGTATGTGGTGACAGTCGCCGGGCCGGAGCCGCTTGAAACCTTACGCTCACCCATCGACTACGAGCACTATCTGACGAGACAGCTACTACCCGTTGCCGATGCGATATTGCCATTCCTCGGCGATCACTTTGCTTTGTTGACCAGCCGCCAACAGAGTTTGTTTTAATGCAAGCTTGATGATCTGGAATGCGGGATTAGGACCGGTTGCCGCTTATTTTACTTTTACTTCATTCAGCATGGATAACAGCTTGAACTGCGCTTACGCTTGAGCCTTCACCTTCGGATTGCATTTGATAATCCTGCTTTTGATTCTTACCGCTCGTGCAGAATTAAACTGCAAAGCAATGGCACATAGCCGCCCCATCATCGCTTCCCGCTCGCTTGGCGCAACGTCTGCAAACAGCGCTTCCAACTCGTTTTCCATAGCAATCCCAAACATAGCGGCCAGCCTTAATAAGTTGCAGAGTTGAAATTATGACACGAAAGTTTCTTTTGAGAAATGTAAATTTCAGACGTTGAGCCCTATTGGACGTTGCCCATGAATTGTATGTGTCCACAGACGACCGTGCTTCAGCCGAGGCTGGGACTGACCTCGCCTGTCGGCAAGATGTGTCTAACCATACTTGCGGCGGCTACCGAGATGAAGAGTGATCTATTGCTTGAGTGTACGTAAGCCGGCCTGGCCAGCGCGAAAAAGGAAGGTAAGACGCTGGGTCTTCCAAGCAAGAACCGCGAGGTGTAACGCAAGGAGATATAGGCGAAGAGTACGTCGGCACCAACGTCTTCTATTTCGCTGTTTTTCATTCTCTTTCTGCCAGGTGAACGCAAAGCCTGGATTCATCAATCCTCAGGAGAATCGAAATGCACGCAGAAAAACTGTTTGAAAACATGAAGGCAATCGTTGAGCGCGATGGTTATCCTCTGCTGACCTCGTACAAGGTCGACTTCTATGTCCATGACCTTGAATATCTTCGCCAGAACGACGCACCTGGTGTGAAGTTTATGTGGATTGTGCGGGAAAGCGGCAGTTATCTTTGCCGACTTGGCGTGGCGCCGCGGGTCAATGCGGAAGTGGACTATGCAATCGACATCCATGATGCCAATCGACGGGAAGTGTATTTGCTGGACCGCGATGCGGGAACGGTAAAGCTTCTGGACGATGCCACTGCAAAACGGCGCCTGAAGGAATTTGACTACAAGGTAGAGCGCTGCACGATATCCCGCCGCGGCGAGCCTATCGCGGTAGCAGATACTCGGCTTACGACATGGACGAACGGCAAACCACCGACCGGAACGGTTCATTTTCATACGGGTCAGGTAACGTTTTCACTGGAAACGCTGTACGCCTTGCGCTCGCTGGCGGTCTGCTTCGTTATTGAAGCATCGCACTCGCTGTTTACGGCCACCGAGAAGATCTACATCGAGGGAACCGATATCAATGAACTGATCGCAGCGCATCCCGAACGAGTCAGCATTCCCGCTGCTCCACCTCGCGCAAAAGCGCAGCAGGCCTCACTGGAGCTTCTTGCCGCGTAGTTGACGCATCACCCAACCAGGCATTGCCTGTTCCTAACCACCAGCCCGAATTCTTCTTGACGAAGATCCGGGCTTTTTCATGGCCAAAAAATATTTCATACAAAAGCGTGTGAATCGAACGAATACAAACGCGTGTTGGACATTCTCAGTATGTAAAGACTACGCAAAGTCCTTTGCATCCTTCACTCATTCATAACGCTTTCAAGGAGTTTTCCATGGCACTCGTACTTACGGCTTGCTGCATCACCGGTTGGGTAATTTCGCGTCCTATCGTGAAGGCTCTTGGCGTCTAACCAATCTTTTGTCGTTCTGCGACATCTGATCCACACTCCGAGCACGCTTTTGCGTCTCGGAGTTTTTCTTTTTGTGTATGAGTCCAGTGGCAGCGTGCTACCTCTGACAAGAATGAGTTCAGGATGCGTCGGCTGTTGCCTGGTTTGAGCCGGCAGCGTTGTCACGCTGGGATGACAGGTTCGAAATCAGATATTGATCGGGATCACCCGCAATCCAGTGCGGCTTGCGGCCCCTGCCGGACCAGGTCTTGTCGGAAGCTGGGTCCTTATACTTGACCGCAGGGGACGACTTACTCTTCTTGGCTGCCTTCCCTGCTGGCACTTCGTTGATATCGCGCGGAGCTGCCGCCGTCTTCGACACACGTTCCTTGCGAGTTGCCTTTACAGCTGCCCCAGACTTTCCTTTGCCCGTACCACGGCCTGTTTTTGCAGCGCGGCCCGTTCCTTGCGAAGCGGGTGTCGACTGGTTTGCCTCGGATGGGTCAGCACCAAGCCTTGGCATACCCCCTTTTTGCCCTTGATACTCTACACGCAACAAGTTGCGTGAAGCGTCCACTGCCTCCAGTTGGGTGAGAGCATTTTCCAGCTCTGCGACCTGGTTCTGCCATAGTTGCAGGACATTGCGGGCGTGGTCCAGATCGGCCTGGATCAGGGCTTTTGCAGAATTCAGATTGCTGGCCATGTTGTTTCCTTTGTTTTTATGAAAATGATTGTGCAGACATCCCGTTCTGGCTAACGGGGTAAGGGATTCGCATGAGGTCGAAAGTTATCATATTTGAACATCAGCATGACGTTGCCAGCGGCTGATCTATTGCAAAGGTCGGTTGCAATAGAAAAAGCCCGCTCTTGGCGGGCTTATTTCTTAAGCGGTGACCGGCTCAGGCATTAATGCGAGCCATGCGCGCTTCAAGAGTTGAGACGATATGGTCATAGCGGGTAAGCGCGGTGGCGTCCGGCTTGTTCTCGTTCTTCCTCCAGCGATGGATCGTCATCGTGGTTACGCCGATCAGGTTGGCGATACCAATATTTTCCGTCGTACTCAGGCGCTGTTCCCAATCCGTGAGGATCTCGCTCATTGGCTTGTCAAACTTGTTGGACCGCACCCCATTCGTGGTCTTGTGCTCTTCGAGCAGCTGGCGTGCCTTTGCCATGACTTCCTTGGAAACGCTGGCAGTGCGGCCATAGATGTACGAAGACAGGCGGGGCAGGCCGATTCCCAACAGGACAGCGTAATCCTGATTGCGCACGCCCATTTCCTCGCCGATGGAAACCAGCTCCTGCTGGTCCTCGGACAAGATCGTGCGGGTCTGGCCCTTTCGGCGTCCCGGCGTCGTGCTCTTGTATGTATCCTTCAGCTGGCGGCGATCAGGAATTTCCTGTTCCGGCTCGGTCGATGGCGGCACGAACGCCATGAAAGGAACAGCATCGATGTTGAATACCCCGGTATCACCCATGCTCATTTCTCCTGTTGCTACTTTGTTCAGATCAATCATAAATCGTGCGCGCTCGTTGTTTTGGTCAATGAATAAGTCCAGGTCAAACTCTTCCGTTTCCACCAGTCCGACTTGGGTCAGCTCCTCGCCGCGGTCATGCATGGCTTCCACCGAATCGTGGTGGTAAGTCAGCGTGTTTTCGTCCCGCAGCACTTCCCGGCTGACGTTGTCCGCGATTGCCCAGATAACGTAGTAGACAGCGCGGGAAGCGCGGATCTTCTGCAGCATCTTGGCAAAGAAAACAATCATCACGCGCTGGATGACCTCTTCCACGCGCTTGAGGTCGACGCCGTTCTCGAAAGCCCGCTTGCGGCAAATCCCTCGTGCACGCGGATCGTGAAACAGCACCAATGCCAGCTTGTCAATAAATGCCTTGTCATCTGTGGGATGCTGCAAGTATTTTTCGATCATCTCCTCAAAGGGTGAGGCCTTCGTGGACTCGTCAATCGGAGGATCTTCTAGGGTGACGGCTGACATGTTAAAAAATAGAATTTCCTGTGCTTGGATACATTGAAGTATAACGGCACTTTGCAACATGTGCAAATAAGAATACATACTTCGTATTATTATATTGATTCACGTTACATAGTAATCACTGGTTTGAATTGCCAACGGGACTATGACGATTTCTTTGAGAGGGATAGGACGAAAAAAAACCGCGAATCTTTTCGGTCGCGGTTTGTGGCCGGGCATGTCTGAAGATCTTAGGGTTGCTCCGGGTTCATGGACAACAGCCGACGCCTGGCGATCTCATCCCGCAGCATGGTTGGCTCGACCGGCTTGATTAACACCGGCACGCCGCGCGCCTGTATCTCGCCCGCTTTTTCGGGGTGAATGGCCGCGCTGATGACGATCCACAGCGGGTAGAAGCCAGGCACCTCATTTAGCAACTTCCTGAAAGCGTCCTCACCCGTTTCGCCGCGCAGGTTCCAGTCAGTGATGAGGACATCCATGCGTTCATTGCTTTCCCTGAGTAGCGGGACCATGCTTGCGGCGTCTTTGGCGGCAAAGACGTTCGCTCCTTCACCACGCAGGTAGTCGACTAGCGAAGTCCGCAGATTGTCGTTATCTTCGATGAGAGTAATCCACATGCCGTTTATTGACGGTAGGACCGGGGTGGTTTCGATAGCGTCCAGTTCCCCACCGTCGACGTCTGCCTTCGGCAACGACAGCCTGAACCGGGATCCCTTGCCTTGAATAGATTTGACCGAGATGGTCGCGCCGATCGATAGGGCAAGTCCTTTGACAATGGACAGGCCAAGCCCGAAGCCCTTTTGCGGTCCCGGATTGTCGCCCCGCTCAAATACTTCGAACAACCGCTGCTGGGTCGCCGCCGAAATGCCAGATCCCGAATCCCATACTTCGATATTGATCTCGGCGCCAGCGGCGCGCGCCACCAGGAAGACATTTCCTTCTGCGGCGGTATAGCGAATCGCATTTTCCACTAGGTTGCGGAGAATTCGTTCTAGGAGAAACGGGTCCGTCCTGACGACGGCATCGGTTGTGCGGTTCGACAGGGTTATGAACTTGGCCCTTGAGAGGTGCAGCGTCTGGCCGACGACTTTATCGAACATCACCTGCAGGGAGATCGGCTTGCTATCGGCCTTGTGCAGTCCTGAATTGATCTTCTCCAGCTGAATGATGTCCGTACAAAGCCGTTGCAGGACCGATGCAGCGCAACGCATGGAATTGAGAGGACCACCAAAGCGCTCCATGTCATCGATTCTTTTTTCAAAGCTGCCGAGGCAGTTGAGCATGGTGTTGATCGGCTGGGCCAGGTCGTGTCCGGCGCCGAGAAGAAACATCTTGTGCTGGTACGCCATTTCTTTCGTCGCCTGAGCCTTGGCTTCGGTTTCTATGGCACGTTCTCGCGATGCTATGACTTCGTCAGGGCACCTCGAATTACACCTGATTTCGGCGTCATCAGCGAGCCAAGCGTTTGA
>CAUQYP010000034.1:0-25865 GCA_963522035.1 uncultured Noviherbaspirillum sp.
TCTTTATCCGATTTCGGCACCAGCGACGTGGCGTCATCAACGGGGATCCACGTCAAAGGCCACGGCAACGGCAGCGTCAAAAGCAATGGCAGCGTCAAAAGCAACAGCAACGGCAACTGTCGCTGCGCGGGGCTTAATGCAACTGAAAGTGTCGCTGCGCGGAAGTGGCACATCTGGCGCAAGCCAGCATGAAAATGCTCCAGCAACCGCCGCGTGACTTCCCATTCAAGATTTACCCGCCCAGCCAATACCCTGGCCGCGAATACAAGTCCTTCAGCATGTCGATGAACAGCCGCACCCGCACCGGCAGGTGCCGTTGCTGCGGATACACCGCCATGATGTCGTAGTCCGGCAGCGCAAACTCGTCCAGCACCGTGATCAGCTCGCCCGAGGCCAGCTGCGGCTGGATCTCCCATGTCGAACGCCACGCCAGCCCCAGGCCTTCGCTGCCCCAACTGTGCAGAAGCTCGCCGTCGTTGCAGTCGAGGTTGCCCGCCACTTTTACCGTCACCGGCTTGCCGCCCTTCTGGAAGTACCAGCCGCGCTGCTGCCCGCCTTGCAGGTTGAAGGCAAGGCAGTTATGCCGCGCCAGGTCTTCCAGCACCTGCGGCACGCCATGGCGCGCAAAGTAGTCCGGGGTGCCGCACACCACGCGGCGGTTGCTGGCCAGCTTGACGGCAACGAAACTGGGGTCGATGGTGCCGCCTATCCGTATGCCAAGGTCATAACCTTCGCGCACCAGGTCGACCACCTGGTCGGTCAGGTTGAACGACAGCCGCACTTCCGGGTTGACCTTGACAAAGCGGGGCGCGTGCGAGGCGACATGCTTGCGTCCGAATGCAGCCGGCGCCGACACCACGAGGTGACCGGTTGCACGGTGTCGGCCTTCGCCTATCTGCTGCTCGGCCTTCTCGAGCTCCCTCATCAGCCTGACGCAGTGGTCGAGATAGGCTACCCCTTCCTCGGTCAACGTCAGGTGTCGCGTGGTCCGGTGCATCAGCTTCACGCCGAGTCTTTTTTCCAGCGCATCGATGCGCCTTCCCAGCATGGCCGGGCTGATTTTCTGCGCCAGTCCTGCGCGCGCTAGGCTGCCTTTCTCGGCGACCTCGATGAAGGTTTCGATCTGTTTGAGCTTGTCCATGGCGGACGATTGTTCCATACCGGGAGTATCGAGTAAAGCAACGTTTCGTCGTCTTATCACGCCCTCCCTTTGCCGATACCATGTTTTTCAACAGATCAGCATTTCATCATCAAGCAAACTAACGGAGACATGATCATGGCAAAGATGACGGCAGCACAGGCAGCAGCCTGGGTATTGGAAAAGGAAGGCGTCACGCAGGTGTTCGGCGTGCCGGGCGCGGCGATCAACCCATTCTATGCGGCAATGAAGAAGCAGGGCAGCATCGGCCACAGCCTGGCGCGCCACGTCGAGGGCGCGTCGCACATGGCCGAGGGCTATACCCGCGCGGTGGCAGGCAACATCGGCGTCTGCGTCGGCACGTCCGGCCCGGCAGGCACCGACATGATCACCGGCCTGTATTCGGCGCAGGCAGATTCGATACCTATACTCTGCATTACCGGACAGGCTCCGCGCGCGCGCCTGCACAAGGAGGACTTCCAGGCAGTCGACATCGAGTCCATCGCCAAGCCGGTCACCAAGTGGGCCGTGACCGTGCGCGAGCCGGCGCTGGTGCCGTATGTGTTCCAGCAGGCCTTCCACATCATGCGTTCCGGCCGTCCCGGCCCGGTGCTGATCGACCTGCCGTTCGACGTGCAGATGGGCGAGATCGAGTTCGACCCCGACACCTATGTGCCACTGGAGGTCTACAAGCCGCGCGCCACCCGCGCGCAGATCGAGAAGGCGCTGGGCATGCTCAATGACGCCGAGCGTCCTCTGATCACGGCTGGCGGCGGCATCATCAACGCCAATGCATCGCCAAAGCTGGTGGAATTTGCCGAGCTGACCGGCATCCCGGTCATTCCCACGCTGATGGGCTGGGGCGTGATCCCCGATGACCACAAGCTGATGGCCGGCATGGTCGGCCTGCAGACCAGCCACCGTTATGGCAATGCGACGATGCTGGCGTCCGACTTCGTGCTGGGCATCGGCAACCGCTGGGCCAACCGCCACACCGGTTCGGTCGACGTGTTCACCAAGGACCGCAAGTTCGTGCACGTCGACATCGAGCCAACCCAGATCGGCCGCGTGTTCGGGCCGGACTTCGGCATCGTCTCCGACGCCGGCGCCGCGCTCGACCTGTTCATCGAGGTCGCCACCGAATGGAAAGCCGCCGGCAAGCTGCGCGACCGCAGCGCCTGGGTCGAGCAATGCCAGCAGCGCAAGCGCACCCTGCAGCGCCGCACCCACTTCGAGGAAACGCCGGTCAAGCCGCAGCGCGTCTATGAAGAGATGAACAAGGCGTTCGGCCGTGACACCTGCTACGTCAGCACCATCGGCCTGTCGCAGATCGCCGCGGCGCAGTTCCTGCACGTGTACAAGCCGCGCCACTGGATCAACTGCGGCCAGGCCGGCCCGCTGGGCTGGACCATACCGGCAGCGCTCGGCGTCTGCGCCGCCGACCCGTCTCGGCATGTGGTCGCCATCTCCGGCGACTATGACTTCCAGTTCATGATCGAGGAGCTGGCGGTCGGCGCGCAGTTCAAGCTGCCTTACCTGCACGTGGTGGTGAACAACTCCTACCTCGGCCTGATCCGCCAGTCGCAGCGCGGCTTCGACATGGACTTCTGCGTGCAGCTGTCGTTCGAGAACATCAATGCGCCCGAGCTGAACGGCTACGGCGTCGACCACGTGGCCGTGGTGGAGGGGCTGGGCTGCAAGGCGATCCGCGTGATCAACCCGGACGACATTCCGGCCGCGTTCGCCCAGGCCAAGGCCTGGATGGAAGAGTTCAGGGTGCCGGTCGTGGTCGAGGTCATCCTCGAGCGCGTGACCAACATTGCGATGGGCACCGAGATCAACAACATCAACGAGTTCGAGGCGCTGGCGACGGAGCGGCAGCACGCGCCGACCTCGGCGGTGCTGCTGGATTAAGCAGGCGCATAAAGGATAAAGAATCATGACAAGACTTGCAGCCAATCTGACGATGCTCTTCAACGAGCATCCATTCCTGGACCGCTTCGAGGCGGCGGCGAAGGCCGGCTTTCGGGGCGTGGAATTCCTGTCGCCGTACTCTTACCATGTAGACCAGCTGGCCGACAGGCTCAGCCTCTACCAGCTCGAGCTGGTGCTGCACAATGTTCCCTCGGGCGACTGGGATGCCGGCGAGCGCGGCATCGCCTGCCATCCGGGGCGCGTCAGCGAGTTCAGGGAAGGCGTGGATGAAGCCATCATGTACGGGCGGGCATTGGATGTAAAGCAGGTGAACTGCCTGGCCGGCATCGTCCCGCATGGCGTACATCGCGAGGCGGCGCACGAAACCATCGTGTCCAACCTGCGCTTTGCCGCGGACAAGCTGAAGGAGGCCGGCATACGTCTATTGATCGAGCCGGTCAACACCTTCGACATTCCAGGCTTCTTCCTGTCGCGCACCGCGCAAGCGCTGGCGCTGATCAAGGAGACCGGCTCGGACAATCTTTTCCTGCAGTACGACATCTATCACATGCAGCGGATGGAAGGCGAGCTGCTTCGAACCATCGAGGCCAACCTGGGCTCGATACGGCACATACAGCTTGCCGACAACCCGGGACGTTTCGAACCCGGCACCGGGGAGATCAACTACCGGGTCGTGCTGGCCCAACTGGACGCAATGGGCTACGACGGCTGGGTCGGCTGCGAATACAAGCCAAAGGCCGGCACCGTCGACGGCCTGGGCTGGCGCGCCGCGCATGGCGTGTGACGCCCGCCGCATCGAAAAACATCAACTTGAATCGTGGAGACTGGCATGGCAAAAATAGGCTTTATCGGACTGGGCATCATGGGCGCGCCGATGG
Organism: uncultured Noviherbaspirillum sp.; assembly: GCA_963522035.1. GTDB lineage: Bacteria > Pseudomonadota > Gammaproteobacteria > Burkholderiales > Burkholderiaceae_D > Noviherbaspirillum_A. The sequence continues at coordinate 3,952 of CAUQYP010000034.1, forward strand.
CGGCGAACCTGCAGGCGGGCGGGCACAAGCTCTACCTGCATGACCGCAAGAACCCGCCGGCGACGTTGATCGAAGGCGGCGCCACGGTGTGCACATCCGGCGCGGAAGTGGCGAAGCGGGCGGACGTGATCATCGTGATGGTACCGGACACGCCGCACGTGGAAGCGGTGCTGTTCGAGGAGGACGGCGTGGCCGACGGCCTCACGTCCGGCAAGATCGTGGTCGACATGAGCTCGATCTCGCCGATCGCCACCAAGACCTTTGCCCAGCGCATCAACGCGCTGAACTGCGAGTACCTCGACGCGCCGGTGTCGGGCGGCGAAGTCGGCGCCAAGGCGGCCTCGCTGACCATCATGGTTGGCGGCTCGAAGGAAGCGTTCGGCATCGTCAAACCGCTGTTCGAGCTGATGGGCAAGAACATCACGCTGGTCGGCGGCAACGGCGACGGCCAGACCACCAAGGTCGCCAACCAGATCATCGTCGCGCTCAACATCCAGGCGGTGGCCGAGGCGCTGCTGTTCGCCTCCCGCGCCGGCGCCGACCCGGCCAGGGTGCGCGAGGCGCTGATGGGCGGCTTCGCTTCGTCCCGCATTTTGGAAGTGCATGGCGAACGCATGGTCAAGCGCACGTTCAATCCCGGCTTCCGGATCGAACTGCACCAGAAAGACTTGAACCTGGCTTTGCAGGGCGCGAAGGCGCTGGGCATCTCGCTGCCGAACACGGCCACGGCACAGGAGCTGATGAATTCCTGCGCGGCGCATGGGATGGCCGGGCTGGACCATTCGGCACTGTGCCGTGCGGTGGAGATGATGTCGAATCACCAGATCGCGGAGGGCTGACGCGGCATTGCGGTATGCCCGCGTGCGCAATGCACCGGGCAGGTTTTACGACAAGTCGGGAAAACAGGCCCCTGTCAGCTGTATCCCCGGGGAAACGCGGGATGCACGCATGGAACCGATTGTCTCAGGTGTTACGAATGCGGGTTTGAAAAGGCCCACACATGAAACGCCCGATGTCCTTGCAGGAATCTATCGACCTGTCTTATACGTTCCGACCTTTATTGCCTGACAGTGTTAACCACACGGCGCCAGAGGGGAATAAACGGGAAGGATTAGTCCACCTGCTGGAAAACAATACCCTGGACGAACTGCTGGAACGAATCGAGATATCGGAAATGTCTGCGTTTTCGGATGATGATCCGACAACCGAGGACTCGGAGTACGCGTACGAAGATCGGCGGCTTCTGCAGGGGATGACGGAAATCGGCAAGGACGCGGCAACTTTCCTGACCAAAGGCCGCCTTCCGGACGACAGGTTACGCCGAAGCGACGTCGCGAAGCTGGTCATGAGCTTCGATGAACCGAAATTACATCTTGCACTGCTCAAGCTCGGAAACTTTGTCCTTGAGCCCAGGGAGGTCCAGTCTTTCCAGGCACTTCTCGACGCAGCCAAGCTGACGCCAACGATGATTTTTCAAGACGTTTGCCTTCAGCTGCAATTCGTCCATTACTCCAACGTGACTGCCGTCATTGACAACGTGGTGAGCTTGATCGAATTGGATCGGGGGTTTAATGCAATAACGATTATCGATAACAGCTCATCGACGAGGCATGAGCCTGAAGAACGTCTTCTAAAAAAATTGTTCGATGCCCTTTCCCAAACAACGAAGCCGAAAGTTTCCCTCATCGGAGGAGTATTTCCAGTACCTGATGCCTACCTTCGACACCTTGTGAATTTCATGAAGGCATGTACAACAGTCCATACGTTCGAGCTCGGGTGCCTCATGCAAAAAGACTGGACGTCTGATGCGAAGGACGTGTACCAGATGCTGCTGCAGTGTCTAAAGCAGCAAACGCAACTTGAAGTTCTCCACATCGCGGCTACAACAGCATGGGAGCATGAGCTCATTGGTAAATTTGTGGAGTCTAACCATTCGATAAAGAGCTTGAGCATCGATATGGTGGACCCGTTCTTCCCGCCGTCCCTGGTCGAGGGTCTCAAGAATAATCGTTCGCTCGAAACTCTGCATTTATTTGTACTAAATAGTGTCTGCCCGGCCAGTACAACAAAGGAACACAGCCTTTTCCCGCTTCTGACAATCTTCAAGAACAACCGTTGTTCCGCAAGGGAGCTGACACTGGACCTTCGTTGTTGGAACGAGGACGACATCGGCGCATTTGTCAGTGTCGAAGAAGATTCCGAAAATGGCCAGACCTTTATCGAGAGCCTGTTGACAAACAACACCACGCTCAATTCGCTTACCCTTATTTTTCCAGAGGAATCCCGGGTTGACCTGCTCCCGTTAGGAAGGGGGATAAAACACAACCGGGCCCTTGAAAAACTGGAAATCGAATTCCGTCCGGGTGAAGGCGTCGATAATGAGCCTCGACCCGATATTCTTCCGGACACAATACCGGCATTCCTGGACAACGTAGCAAAGAACACAACCCTGTCGAACCTCTTTGTCGGAGGCATGTCCGGAACAGACACCAAAGCGGCTGAAACATTAAAGACCATCAGCTCGCGCAACGCCTGCTTTCAAAAATATGCGTGTTCGTCATCCTATTCGCTCGGCGCAATATCCGGCTTTCTCGTCACAAAAGATATACCAATCGATGTGGCGCCCACGGTCCAGAAATACCTCGGCGATCGACATCTGCTTGCCTGCACCAGAGCACTGGCTGGCGTCAACAGGGCGAGCAACGCGTGGGCGCAAGCAGTTCGCCGCAACGAGTCTGCCGCCCAGCTGAAACTGGTACTTGAGACACCGTCGACCGATCGGGACGCTGTTGTAGAAAACATGGTGGATCTTCTCGGGATGATCCTGGCCAGGAAGCCGGATTTTGCAGACGACGTTTTACCCCGGATCAAAGAAAGCGTTGTCCTGGCAGATGCGCTTGTCCACTGGCTAAGTAAAGATGCTCCTACGTTCAAGATCCTGGCGGAGCGCCTGAACGAAGCGGGCGGCATGCAGATTTCTCGAAAGCAGGTGATCAGCGATTACGTAGGCATGCGCAAGGCATTCCCAAACATTCATAAACGGCTACTGTTAATTGAAAAAAAGTTCGCTGCAGACCAGAGCCATCTGGCAAGCTTCATGAACGGACAACTCGATTATGACGAGATTGATTCGCGTGAAATGCAAGCGTTCGTCGGATATGACTTCGTCGATCCGGTTTCCGATTTCAGCGCCGTATTTACGTGGTGCTTAAAGAATGCCGAGCCCGAACTATACGTCGCCTATATGGCCAATTATCCTGATTGCTGGCTGTCCACGATGGGCTTACTTCCGGAATTTCGACAGCGCTTTCTTTCCTCGCTGGCCTTAAGCCGCCAAGTAAAGCTGCTGCAGATCGTCGATTTCGGGGTGCAGGGAGATGCCGCAATCGTCGAGTCGCTATTGTCGGATGGATCGCTGGAATGGCTGACCTTGTCGAACGCGGGCTGCATGGGAGCGGATTTCAATCTGATCGTCAACAAGCTGGCGGCGAACACCAGGCTCAGACAACTGGAAATTGGTTTTCACCCTATGTCGAATATGTTTCCGCTCACAGAACAGGTTAAGGGGATGTTCCAGGCAAACCAGGTCCTCGAGCGCCTGATCTTGCGCGTACCTGTCATTCATCCTGAATATGCGTTGCTCGAACGACTGGCAAGCGCCGAGAGACGCTTCCAACTGCACGCCAGCAGTGTCGATTTCGTGAGCATCCCTGGCGAAGGTTGAGCCGCTATGACTGCACCAGGATGCCGCCAAGCCTTCCGGTCCGATAAGGCCCGCAGGTTGCGCTGACGAAGGAAGCCCGGGAGTGGAAGCCGCGAAGCGTGCTAGAAGGTCTAGTTCGCGGCAACCCTACCGCCTGCGCTACAAGTCCTTGAACGAATTCCCCTGCGCCACCATATCCACCAGCAGCTTCGCAGGCTTGAAGTCATCCCCGAACCGCGCCTCGAAGTCCTGCATCTTCGCCAGCACTTTATCGAGCCCGATGCTGTCGCCATACCACATCGGCCCGCCGCGATACACCGGCCAGCCGTAGCCGTTGACCCAGACGACGTCGATGTCCGAGGCCCGGATGGCGATGCCTTCCTCCAAGATTTTTGCGCCCTCGTTGATCATCGGGTAGACGCAGCGTTCAAGGATTTCCTGTTCGGAGACCACGCGCGGCGTGATGCCTTTCGATGCGGCGAAATCGCGGATGATGTTCTCGACCACCGGCGACGGCCGGGCCTGTCGCTTTTCATCGTAGTCGTAGAAGCCGGCGCCGGTCTTCTGGCCGCGCCGGTCCATCTCGCACAGGATCTCGCGCAGCGTCGAGCCGGTGGAGTTTTCGCGCCGCCACCCGAGGTCGAGGCCCGCCAGGTCGCTCATGGCGAACGGCCCCATCGGCAAGCCGAAGTCGACCAGCACGCGGTCCACATCCCATGGCATTGCGCCTTCCAGCACCAGCTTGCCGGCTTCGCGCTGGCGCTGGGCAAGGATGCGGTTGCCGACGAAGCCGGGGCACACCCCGACCAGCGCGGCGACCTTGCCGATGCGGCGCGCCAGCTGCATGCAGGTGGCAATGACCGGCTTCGATGTCTTCTCGCCGCGCACCACTTCCAGCAGCTTCATCACATTGGCCGGCGAGAAGAAGTGCAGGCCGATCACGGCGTCGGGCCGGCTGGTGGCGCTGGCAATCTCGTTCAGGTCCAGCGCCGAGGTGTTGGAGGCGAGGATGGCGCCCTGCTTGACGATGCGGTCGAGCTTACCGAACACGTCCTTCTTGACGTCCATGTTCTCGAAGATTGCCTCAATGACGAGGTCGCACTGCGCCAGATCTTCCAGCGCCAGCGAACCTTTCAGCAGCGCCATGCGCTTTTCCACATCGTCGAGGCTGATACGGCCCTTGCTGGCGGTGTTCTCGTAATTACGCCGTATCGTGGCGAGACCCCGGTCCAGCGCTTCCTGGACAGTTTCGACGATGGTGACCGGGATGCCAGCGTTGAGAAAGTTCATCGCAATGCCGCCGCCCATGGTGCCGGCGCCGATGATGCCCACCGTGTTAACAGGGACGGTCGGCGTGTCGGCCGGCACGTCCGGCACGTTCCAGGCCTTCCGCGAGGCAAAGAAGTAGTAGCGCTGGGCAGCCGACTGGCCTCCCTGGACGAGTTCCTCGAACAGCTGGCGCTCGAAGGCCAGCCCTTCGTCGAAGGGCAGGTTTACCGCTGCCTCGATGCAGCGGATATTGGCCTCTGGGGCCTGGAAGCCACGGAACTTGCGGGCGTTTGCGCGGCGGAAAGCGGCGAACAGTTCCGGGTTGCCGCGCGCGGCCTCCACTTTCCCGTTCATGTCGCGCACCTTGGAAAGCGGATGGCCTTCCGCCACCACCTTGCGTGCGAAGGCGATTGCGCCAGCGCGCAGGCTGCCTTCCGGAACCAGCTCGTCGACCAGACCCATGGCCAGCGCGTCTTTCGCGCCGACGTGGACGCCGGACGTCACCATGTCCAGCGCCTTTTCCGGCCCGACGATGCGCGGCAAGCGCTGGGTGCCGCCGGCGCCGGGCAGCAGGCCGATGTTGACCTCGGGCAGGCCGCACTTCGCCGACGGCACCGCGACCCGGTAATGGCAGACCAGCGCCACTTCCAGGCCGCCGCCCAGCGCGGTGCCATGGATCGCGGCGATGACCGGCTTGCCGGCGTCCTCGATTTTCTCCTGCACCTCGGGCAGCGTCAGGCCGCTGCGTGGCTTGTCGAACTCGGTAATGTCCGCGCCGGCGATGAAGGTCTTGCCGGCGCAAATCAGTACGACCGCCTTCACCGCGTCGTTGTCCAGCGCCTGGGCCACGCCCTGGTAGATGCCGTCGCGTACGGCGACCGACAGCGCATTGACGGGCGGCGAATCGAGCGTGACGACGGCGATGCCGTCTTCAATCGTCAGGTCGGTGACGGAATTAATTGCAGTCATGGCTTATCTCCGGAATGGTTTTAAAGTGGGTAGCGGCCAGGCATCCGCGCTGCCATGCGGCCGTCCCGTTTTCTTGTCGATAGCGACGCATTCAGCACGTTGCCAGCGCGGCGTATTCCTGCAGCGCCTCCTCCAGATTGACGCGTTCCAGCGACAGCAGGCTCATGGCCGCCTGCAGCCACTCGGGAACCTCGCAGGTGCATACCGCGATGGGCCGATCCAGCCCCGCATGCTGCGACGCCAGCATTGCGTAGTTGCTCGCATATTCGGGCGGGCGCGCATCCGTCGCCAGGTCGGCGATCGCATACGGGTCGGGCGGGCCGGGCCAGGCAGTGTCGACTACGGGAATATACGGGTTCTTCGCCGGCGTGCCGCCGCCGGCCAGGCCGGGTCCGTCCAGCAGGATCACGCCGCGAACTTGTTTTGGTCGGGCGCCTGCCAGCAGCAGGCCGACATAAGCGCCGAGGCCGCGGCCGACCACGGTGGCGGAACCGATGCTGGCCAGTGCGCAGTCGGCATCGGCCATCAGGAACTCGCAGCTGTAGCCGCCGCCCGGCGGTATGTCGGAGGCGCCGTGCCCGGTGAAGTCCAGCGCATGCACCGGACCGGGCCAGCCGGCAAAGGGCAGGGGCAAGGCTGCGGGTGCATGTTCGCCCAGGCCATGCAACAGCAGCAGCGCGGGGCCGGCGCCGTCCTTCAGCTTGTGCAGCGCCAGCCTGACGCGATTGTGATAAATGAATTCGGTCATGGGCGCAGGAAGTCGACGATCAGCGCGGCGGTTTCGCGAGGCCGTTCTATATGGATGAAATGCCCGGTGTCCTGCATGATCTCGACTTGCGTCGAAGGCGGAAAGTAGGGCGCCAGCTTCTCCGGCTTCGCATCCCAGCCCATTGGCTCGCTAACGGTGCCGAACAGGGCGAGCATGGGGACCGGGAAGCCCGGCAGGCGGTCGGTCATCCAGCGCGAACGAAACGGTCCGAAGCCGCCGGGCCGCAGCGCCGGGTCGATCTTCCAGCGCCAGCCCTGTTCATCGTGCTGCGCACCACGGGTGACCAGATAGCACAGCCATTCATGCGACAGCCGCGGGTTCATCTTGGCGCGGCGGCGTGCGAGGTCTTCCAGGGTGCCGGGCTTGCGTACGCGGCCGGCGGCGCTCTGCCTGTCGTCAAGCCAGCCGGTGATGATGTCGGCCGTCATCGACTTGCGCTCGTGCATCGCGCTGTCCGGGTGCGGGCTGCGGAAGGGCAGGCCGTCGATGGAAACGAAGCGGGTGAAGCGATGCGGCAGCGCCTGTATCGTATGCACCAGCAGCGAGCCGCCCTTGCTGTGGCCGACAGCGACCATCGGCGCGCGGCTGGTGGCGTCAGCCACGGCCAGCATGTCGCGCTCGTCCGCGACCCAGCTGTACAGCGCGGCATGCTCCGAGTCGCCATGGCCGCGCTGGTCGTAGGACACGACACGGTAGCCGGCGTCGGCCAGCAGTGGGGCAAAGACGTCGAAGGTGCGCGCAAAGTCGAAGGCGCCATGCACCAGCAGCAGCGGCGGGGCGTCGATGTCGCCCCACTCATGGACAGCCAGCTTGATGCCGCTTGAATCGATCATGCGCTGGCGGTCAGGTGCGCGCGCTGCCGGGTAGGCGCCAAAGCGCAAGGCTGCAGGGTCGGCGCCGGTCATCTGCGCTCCGGGAATGGTGGCGTGCTACTGGCATGACGACCGGCTGCTGCGCGGCCGGTCCGGGGAAAATAGGGATAGTTGAATGGGGGCATGCTGTCTTGGCGCCGGTCATGGCCTGGGCTTTTCTGTTTTTTATCTTACCAGTTGTTCAACGCATGGGCATCTTTGCCATGCGGGCGCCGGGCCGGCGCTGCCCTGCCAAGTTTACGGGCCGCTGTTTACGCACATCAAACAAAGCGCATTCCCGGCGGCTGGATTGCGCGCTGCAGCGGCAGCCGGCGTATAAGGAAATTTGCACCGCCCAAATCCAGGGTTTGACCCTACTCGTTCAAACCTTCGCGGACACCGCCGAAAGAAAAAGGCCGACAGCATGGAACAGAGCCAGGCCAGCGTCCAGAAAACCGCATGGGAAGACCTCGCCGTCGAATTCCGGGAACGCGCCAGGAAACACGAAAGGAGCGCCAGGCTCGACATGCTGCTCATCATCGCCACGCTGGTCAGCTGCGTGGTCATTTTTGCCGGGTCCGACAAGCTCGCGGACTGGGTCTTCCAGACGCCGTCCGAAAGGCGAGCGGATATCGAGCTGGCAAACGCAAGGGCCGAGGTGTACCGCGCCATCGCCTCGCTGGGGACGCCGTCCGGCGACTTCATCCGATCGCTGCCGGCGACCTTGAGGCCTTATCTCGATCGGATGCTGGCCGAAAAGACGGAAAAGGCCGAGGACGCGGCGAAAGACCCTCCGGTGCTGCAGCCGCCCCGCCCACCGGCCGCCGGACCGGCGCAAGACATCCTTCCTTCCGGCAGTCCGCCGGTTTTAAAGGCGCCCGCAGCGCCGGTGCGCGAGCTGAAGCCGGCGCCGCCGGCGCTCGTCAGGGAGGAGAATGCCCTGCTCCATGAAAGGCTGAAAAACCTGTACGAAGACAATTCGGCCCTCCACCTCCAGTTGCAGCAGGAACGGGAAAGGATGGACCAGGCGTCGAACCAGTCTGCCGTAGAACAGGCGAAGTCGGATGCAGCCATCGAGGTGGCCAGGATCAGGGCCGATGCGGAAGTGAACACGGCCAGCGAAGCGACCCGGAGGAGCAGTGAACTCAACAACCTCGTGTCGGGCGCCCTGACCCGGATAGGCGCTGTCGTGATGGTGATATGGCTAGTCAAGATATTCGTCAGGAAAAGGCAGCAGTCCGTGCAGCTTTCCACTTTTTACCTGGCGGCCTCGGATGCAGCGCTGCTCAGCAAAGGGGACATGACCAGCTTCGGCAATCTGCTTTCAAAGATCTCCCCGGTCATCGACACCGATCCGGTGGACAGCCCGGCCGAAGCGATGGGCCAGGCACTGGTCGCATTGGCAAAGCGAAACCCGGCGAACTGAAGCGATCCGCATGCGGCCATGCCGACTGCGCCGCGTGGGGTCAGGCCGCCGGCTTGCCGGTGCTGCCGCGATGAATGATCTCGATCGGAAACGATTGAAACGCCTGGTGCTCCCGGCCTTCCAGCCGCGCGATCAGCTGGTCCGCCGCGGCGATGCCGATCTCGACGATAGGCGTCTTTATGCTGGTCAGCCCCGGCGTCTGCGTCGCGCCCAGGTCGGTGTTGTCGACGCCGGTGATGGACATGTCTTGCGGAATCCGCACGCCGGCCTGGCGGCAGGCCATCATCGCGCCGACCGCAAACACGTCGTTGGTTGCGACCAGCGCCGTCGGCGGCGCGGGCAGGGCCAGCAGCTTTTCCATTCCGGCCTGCGCAGCCGCCAGCGAGATGGGCGCATAGGCGACACAGGACTCGTCGAGCTGCAGGCCGGCTTCGGCCAGCGCCGCGCGCATGCCGGCGCCGCGCGCGCGCGCGCGGTCGTTGCCGTCCAGCGGTGCGCTGAGCAGGCCGAAGCGGGTATGCCCGAGCGCCAGCAGGTGGCGCGTCATCTGGTAGGTCGCCGCATGATTGTCGAAGCCGACGCTGGGATGGCGGCGGTATGGGTCCACGCCCCAGGTCAGCACATAGGGACGGCCATAGTCGTCGAGCAGGCCGAACAGGCCGGGGTCGTGGTCGAGGCCGACGAAGACCAGCGCGTCGACGCCATGCTCCATCAGCTGGCCGGCTACCCGTAGTTCCGCGACGAGGTCGTAATGATGCTCCGCCAGCACCAGCGAATAGCCGCGCTCGTCCAGCCGCTGCTGCAGCGCGCTGGTGGTGCGCGCATACAGCGCGTAGTCGAAGGAGGGGATTACCGCGCCGACCATCTTGCTCCGGTGGCTGCGCAACGAGCGGGCCGCGCCGTGCGGCACGTAGCGCAGGCGCGCCGCAGCGTCGGTCACGCGGCGCCGGGTGTCGGGGTCGACCTGTTCAGGCGAGTTCATCACCCGCGACACCGTGGCAGTGGAAACACCGGCCAGGCGCGCCACGTCCTTGGCGCCGACGCGCATCCGGATGTCTTCCGGTTTCGGGGCGTCCGTTTCAGTTCGTTTAAGGCTCATGCGTCTCCACGCTTCCCTTGCCGCATCGCTGCAATCGTTTTCAAAATTGTTCTGAACACATGCGGAAATATTCTAAATCCCCGCGTTGTGCAGCGCTGATTTCGATGTTACATTAAATCCATGTAATCGATTACATTGATTGCACGGTTGAATCAGGCCAGGTCCGATATCCATAAAACTCAGCCGAGGCATGGGCAGCGAGGAGACAGCGCCGCCGGTGGCCGGACAAACAGGAGACGACATCATGAACAAGAAAACAGCCACCGGCGGTCCGTTGCAGCCCGGCAGGCGCAAGCTGGTCGGCGCAGCCGCCGCGCTGGGCGCACTGACGATGACACCCCCGCTGATGCGCGGCGCGCTGGCGCAGGGCGACGACCTGGCGCCGTACAAGAGCGCGAAGATCAACTGGCGGCAGGCGGAAGGCGAGTCGATTGCGATAGCCGTCATCCCGGCCAGCTACTTCGACAACCTGGCCACCCTGCTGCCGCAGTTCGAGGCGCTGACCGGCATCAAGGTGCGCATGGAGAAAGTGCCGCCCGGGCAGATCCGGCAGAAGGCCACGCTGGACCTGTCGTCCAAGACCGGCACCTACGCGACCCATGCGGCCGACCCGATGTATTACCCGCTATACGTCGCCAACAAGTGGGTCGAGCCGCTGGACCGCTACCTGAACGACGCCAGCCTGACCGACCCGGCCTGGTTCAAGTACGACGACATCCTCAAGGCCTGGCGCGACGCCGACTCGGTCGATGGCAAGCCCTATGGCATACCGTATGACGGCGAAGTCACCGTCCAGGTCTACCGCAAGGACCTGTATGCGGCCAAGGGCCTGAAGCCGGCCGAAACCTATGAAGAACTGATTGCCAATGCGCGCGCGCTGACCGACGCGCCGAACCGCATGTACGGCCTGGCGCTGCGTGGTTTCGCCGGCGCAGGGCAGAACATGTACATCTACCCATCGCTGCTGCGCGGCTTCGGCGGCAGCTGGTTCGACGGCAAGAACGTCGTGGTCAATTCGCCCAAGGCCGTGGAAGCGCTGCAGTGGTACGTCGACAACCTGGCCGCGTATGCGTCGCCGGCGGTGCGCAACTGGAACTGGCCCGACATCGCCGATGCGTTCTCGCAGGGGAACCTGGCCTGCTACATCGACGCGCATTCGTCGGCCGCTGTCATTAACAACCCGGAGAAGTCCAAGGTGGTCGGCAAGGTCGCCTATGCGCGCTGGCCCAAGGGGCCGGGCGGCAAGCGTGTGACGTCGATCTGGAACTGGGGCTTCCCCATCAATGCCGCGCTGAGCGACAAGGCCAAGAAGGCCACCTGGCTTTTCATCACCTGGGCGACCTCGTTCGAGACGCAGGCCCGCACCTCGTGGAAGTTTGCCGGCCCGGCCAAGCGTTCCGGCCTGAACCGCACGTCGCTGTGGCGCGCGCCGGAGTTCGCCGCCGCAATGCAGGGCATGGGCGACAACTTCATCCCGGCCGCGCTGGAGTCGCTGGAGCAGGACACCGACGTCGACTGGCGCCCGCGCGTGCCGCAGTGGCCGGCCATCGGCGACACCATGGGCACGGCGATCCAGACCGCGCTGGTCGGCCAAAAGAAACCGAAGGAAGCGCTGGACGAGGCGCAGGCCAGGATCCAGCAGATCCTGAAGGGCTAAGGCAAGCATGGCTATTTCAACCACGGCGCCGGCAGCCAGTGCTGCCGGCCCGGTGACACTGGCACGCCAGGAGCAGCGCTTCGCGCTGGCGCTGCTGGCGCCGGCGCTGTTGCTGCTGCTGCTCACCACGACCATTCCGCTGGTCTACCTGGCCTGGAACAGCATGCAGCGCATCGACCTCGGCATGCCCTGGCTGTCGGGCTTCGCCGGGCTCGACAACTACGCCAAGATGGGCAGCGACCCGCGCTTCTGGAACTCGCTGTGGCTGACTGCGGTATACACCGCCAGCACGGTTGCGCTGCAGGTCGTCATCGGTTTGTCGCTGGCCCTGCTGGTGCTGCAGATACCGAAGGGGCAGGGCGTGTTGCGCGTCGCCGCCATCCTGCCCATCGTGCTGGCGCCGGTGGTGGTCGGCCTGTTCTGGCGCACGCTGGTGCTGGCGCCCGACTTTGGCCTGGTCGACCTGGTCACGCGCTCGGCCGGCATGGGCAGCTATAACTGGCTGGGCGACCCGCAGCTGGCGCTGATCTCGGTCATCGCCATCCACACCTGGCAGTGGACGCCGTTCGCCTTCCTGGTGATGCTGGCCACGCTGGCGACGCTGCCGCCCGACGTCTACGAGGCCGCGCGGCTGGACCGGGCGCGGCCCTGGCAGCGCTTCGTCTACATCACGCTGCCGCTGGTGCGGCCAGCCATCGTGATGGTCATCATCATGCGCACGATGACGGCGCTGTCGGCCTTCGCCGCAATATTCGCCGCGACCGGCGGCGGGCCGGGCTCTTCCACCGAGATCCTGAACCTGTATGCGTACCGGACCTCGTTCTCCGAACTGAACGTCGGCTATGGCGCGTCGCTGGCCATGGTGCTGATGGGGATCACGCTGGCCATCTCGTGGCTGATGTTCCGGCTGAGGAAGGCACGATGAAACCGCATCCGCTCCGTAATGCGCTGCTATGGCTGGGCGCCGGCCTGCTGCTCGCAGTCTGGGCCTTCCCGGTGCTGTGGGCGCTGCTCACGTCGTTCAAGTCCGAACGCGACGTGCTGGCCTACCCGCCGGTGTGGCGTTTCGCGCCGACGCTGGACAACTATCGGGAAGTCATTTTCGGCAGTTCGTCCATCCTGCCCAACCTCTGGTCCAGCGTGGTGGTGTCGTTCTCCACCACGCTGCTGACCATGCTGTTCGCGGTGCCTGCGGCCTATGCGCTGGCGCGGCTGAACTACCCGGCCAAACGTGCCTCCGGCTTCTATGTGCTGGCCACGCAGATGCTGCCGCCGATGGGCCTCATCATCCCGTACTACCTGGTGTTGCAGAAAATAGGCGGGCTCGACAGCTATAGCGGCCTGACCGCCATCTACCTGTCGTTCTCGCTGCCCTTCGCCATCTGGCTGATGGTCTCGTACTTCGAGGACATCCCGTTCGAGATGGAAGAGGCGGCGCTGCTGGACCGCGCCGGGCGGCTGCGCACGCTGTGGTACGTGATCCTGCCGCAGGTGCGCGGCGGCATCGCGGTCACCACCATCTTCGTGTTCCTCAATGCGTGGAACGAGTTCCTCTTCGCCGTGGTTTTGGGCGGCAACAAGGTGCGGCCGGTCACGGTCGCGATGTTCAATTTCATTTCGGTCGAACAGACCCAGTGGGCCCGGCTTGCCGCCGGCGCCATGCTGGCGATGGCGCCGGTCATCCTGATCGGGCTGTTCGCGCAACGTCATATCGTGAAGGGGTTGACCGTGGGTGCAGTCAAGGGCGGGGGGCGGCGATGAGCCAGACCGGCAGCGTACGTATCGAAGGCGTGGTTAAGCAGCATGGCAGCTTCACCGCATTGCATGGGCTGGACCTGGACATCCGGCCTGGCGAATTCTTTGCCCTGCTCGGGCCATCAGGTTCGGGCAAGACCACCACGCTGCGCATCCTCGCCGGCCTGGAGTCGGTCAATGCGGGCCGCGTCATGCTGGACGACACCGACGTCACGCATGCCGACCCCGGCGAGCGCGACGTGGCGATGGTTTTCCAGAGCTACGCGCTTTATCCGCACATGACGGTGGGCGAGAACATTGCTTTCCCGCTGAAGATGATCGGCAGGCCGGCGGCCGAGCGGCTCGCGGCGACTGCGGAAGCGGCCGCCAAGGTCGGCATCGGCCACCTGCTGTCGCGCCGCCCGGGCCAGCTGTCCGGCGGCCAGCAGCAGCGCTGCGCACTGGCGCGCGCCATCGTACGCAAGCCGCGGCTGTTCCTGCTCGACGAACCGCTGTCCAACCTCGACGCCAAGCTGCGCATCGAGACCAGGGCCGAACTGCGCCGGCTGCAGCGCGAGCTCGGCGTGACCATGGTCTATGTCACGCACGACCAGGAGGAGGCGATGACGGTGGCCGACCGCATGGCGGTCTTCATGGAAGGCCGCGTGGTCCAGGTCGGCACGCCCAAGGGCATCTACCTGCGCCCGGCCAGCGTGGCGGTGGCAAGCTTCATCGGCACGCCGCCGATGAACCTGCTGCCGGCGGAAATGGCCGACGGCAGCGTGGAACTGGCGGGCGCGCGGCTGCCGGTCGAAGCCGGCGCCGGACGGCGTGGCAAGGTCATGCTGGGCGTGCGGCCTAACGACTTGCGCATCGCTGCCGACGGCATGCCGGCGCAGGTGGAATTCATCGAGGACCTTGGCGACAGCGCCATCATCCTGCTGCGCCTGGCCGGGCAACAGGTCAAGATGAAGACCGACCAGGCGCAGTCGCTGCAGGAGGGCCAGCAGGTCTTCCTGCGCTTCGATGCGGCCGCTGCGCACCTGTTCGACCACGACAGCGGGCTGCGCCTGTAGCGCCACACAATACAGAAAAGGAGACAAGGAAAATGACCAAGAAGCCAAACATCGTGCTGATCCTGAACGACGACATGGGCTATTCCGACATCGGCTGCTACGGCGGCGAAGTGGAGACGCCCAACCTCGACCGGCTGGCCGCCAATGGCCTGCGGTTCTCGCAGTTCTACAATACCGCCCGCTGCAGCCCGTCGCGCGCCTCGCTGCTGACCGGGCTGCATCCGCACCAGACCGGCATCGGCGTGCTGACCTACAACTTCGGTCCGGAAGGCTATGCGGGCAACCTCAACGACCAGTGCGTGACGATACCGGAAGCGCTGAAGACCAATGGCTACCGCAACTACATGAGCGGCAAGTGGCACGTGGCCGGCAACCTGACCGAGCCGACCGCGAGCTGGCCGCTGCAGCGCGGCTTCGACGAATTCTTCGGCACCATCATCGGCGCCGGGAGCTTCTACGACCCCAACACGCTGACCCGCGGCAATGAGAACATCGAGCATGAAGCGAAGGAAGACAAGGCTTTCTTCTATACCGACGCCATCAGCGACCAGGCAGCGGCATACATCAGGCAGCATGCGGACCAGCACCCGGACCAGCCTTTCTTCCAGTACGTGGCCTACACCGCGCCACACTGGCCGCTGCATGCGCACGACGAGGACATTGCCCGGTACAAGGGCCGCTTCGACGCCGGCTGGGACGCGTTGCGCGAGGAACGGCTGCAACGCCTGGTGGAGGCCGGCATACTCGACCGCGCCTGGGCGCTGACGGAGCGCGACCCGACGCAGCCGGCCTGGACGCAGGCCGAGCACAAGGAATGGCTGCTGCGCTGCATGGAAGTGTATGCGGCGCAGATCGACCGCATGGACCAGGGCATAGGCCGCATCCTCGACGCGCTGGAGCAGACCGGGCAGCTTGAGAACACGCTGGTCATTTTCATGGCCGACAACGGCGCCTGCGCCGAGGACATCCCGGTCAACGTGCCGGTGGAGGAACTGGTCAACAACCTGATGATCGCCAGGTCGCATACGCGCGACGGCGCCGAGGTCCGCTTTGGCAACAAGCCCGACATCATGCCCGGCCCCGAAGACACCTACCAGAGCTATGGCACGGCGTGGGCCAACCTGTCGAACACGCCGTTCCGGCTGTACAAGCACTGGATCCACGAAGGCGGCATCTCCACCCCGCTGATCTTCCACTGGCCGCAGGGCATCGCCGAGAAAGGCAGCGTCAGGCACACGCCGGGCTACCTGCCGGACATCATGGCGACCATTCTCGACATCACCTCCACCGCTTATCCGCAGCAGCGCGAGGGAAAGTCGCTGCCTGCGCTGGAAGGCACGTCGCTGATGCCGGTGTTCAACGGCGAGATGGCGGAGCGTGGACCGATGTTCTGGGAGCACGAGGGCAATGCCGCGGTCCGCATGGGCAAGTGGAAGCTGGTGCGCAAGTACCCCGATCCGTGGGAGCTGTACGACATGGAGCAGGACCGCACCGAGACCCGCGACCTGGCGGCGCAGCAGCCGGAACGGGTGGCCGACATGTGCGCGCGCTACGACGAATGGGCGGCGCGCTGCGGCGTGATCCCGCGTGAAAAGATCCTCGAGCTGATGCGGGCGCAACCGGCGGCGTTCTGGGAGGAAGAGGACGCATGAGCGGCGCGGCCGGAAAGCCGTGCTGCGTTCCGGCGGCCGCAGTCGATGTACCTCGACCGGCGCCGGGCATCCGCGAGGGCGGCCCCGACGCGCTGCGTGCAAAATTGGTTGCGCTGCCCGGAGGGTACTTCCGCATGGGCACGGACGACATCGAAGGTTATGCGGCCGACGGCGAAGGACCGAGCCTGGTCGTCGAGGTGGCGCCGTTGCGGATTGCAGCCACGACTGTGACCAACCGCCAGTTCGCCGACTTTGTCCGGGCCACGCGCTATGTCACCGACGCCGAGCGCCTGGGCACGTCCTTCGTCTTCTACCTGCAGGTGCCCGAGGCGATCAGGGCAGCGGGCCGGCAAGCGCCGTCGGGGCTGCCATGGTGGCTGGAGATCGAGCACGCGAGCTGGCAGCGACCCGAGGGGCCGGGCTCGCATATCCATGCCAGGGCCGAGCACCCGGTCGTGCATGTGTCCTGGCATGATGCGCAGGCCTACTGTGCCTGGAGCGGAACACGGCTGCCGACCGAGGCGGAGTGGGAATATGCAGCGCGCGGCGGCCTGTCGGAGAAGCGCTACCCGTGGGGGGACGAGCTTGCGCCTGGCGGCGAGGCGCAATGCCATATCTGGCAGGGAAAATTTCCGAACGCGCCGGCGGCTGGCTGGGCGCCTGGCACCACTGCAGCGCGCGCATTCGAGCCCAACGGCTACGGCCTCTACAACGTGGCCGGCAATGTATGGGAATGGTGCGCGGACTGGTTCAGCCCCGCCTACTTCCGCGACGCGACTTCGCGCGACGCAGCGCATGCAGCGCCGACCGGCCGCCGCTCGATGCGGGGCGGCTCGTTCCTGTGCCACGAGTCCTACTGCAACCGTTACCGGGTGGCCGCGCGCGGCTCGAACACGCCGGCAAGCGCGTCGTCGAACTGCGGCTTCCGGGTAGCGGCAGACGCGTGACGACCATGGCCGGAGGGCATGGCGCAGCCCGCTGATTTCAGTCCCAAGTACTAACGTGCCCGGAAAATTCATAGGGTGTAATAAGCGCAAGCGCATTACACCAGGCGTCGCTCACAGGCGACGCTTGTTCATCGGACATGGTGTAATGCGCTTCGCTTATTACACCCTACGCATCATGGCAATAAATCGGCGCCATCGATTTCATTCGGTACGCCAAGACTTGGGACCGGTATTCGTCTCCAGTCCGTCGTGGCGCGTGCCCCTGCATCCGCCACACGCCACACGCCACACGCCACATGCGCATCAGCGCTCCCTGTCGATGAAACTGCACGCTGCGGCCCGGGCCGCATCCATCGCCAAGGCCGCAGTCTTGCAACATTCACTTTCATTGCCCTTCGTCTCCGTGCCGTTGACGACGAAGGCCCAGGTCCACTTCATGCCTCTCCTGCCGGCAAAGAGTTCTACCCGGCATCCCTTGTACTCGAAGCGCTTGGTACGGTTGGAAATAGTCCTTATAAATGCAAACATCTCGTCGGGTAAATAATAGCCATGTCCGTTCGAGTCCGTGTAGTGCGGCAAGTTTCACACCAATGGCCGGAATGTCGGAAAAACCGTTCGTGCTCCGCTGGGGGCTTTTCGTAATCCGGAACTAGCGCTGCGTCAGCGCATGGCGCGTCGTCAAGCAGCGCGCAATCCCATCCATTATCGGTCCGGAACTCCCTCCTCCCTCCCGCCGTCGCATCGCGCTTAATTTACCGGATATCCGGAATCTTGATGGCGGTCAATTGCAAACGCCGCCAAAGTGATCAGTATTTTTGTACTTCTTACAGGTGGCAGATACAGGGACTGTAATGCCACGTTCGAGGCAGGCAACGGTAAGGCCAGGACAACTGGTTTCACACTATAAATACGACGGAGACTGAAATGGACAAGGTACTAAACACCAAGGTCGGACAAGGGTCTATGCGGGTTGCAGTTTGCGCACTGGCAGTGGCATCGGCGCTCGTGCCGTTGTCAGCCGCAGCGGCGTGGGAGCCGACCAAGCCGGTCGAGTTCGTCGTGCCTGCAGGAACCGGCGGCGGCGCCGACCAGATGGCGCGCCTGATCCAGGGCGTGATCGTCAAAAACAAGCTGATGCAGCAACCGCTCATCGTCGTCAACAAGGCCGGCGGCGCGGGGGCCGAAGGCTTCCTCGAGATCAAGGGCGCCAAGGGCAACCCGCACAAGATCGTCATCACCCTTTCCAACTTGTTCACCACGCCGATGGCGACCGGCGTGCCATTCAACTGGCGCGACATGACGCCGCTGTCCATGCTGGCGCTCGACCAGTTCGTATTGTGGGTCAATGCCGACGCGCCTTACAAGACCGCGCAGGAATACACGGCCGCGGTGAAGGCTGCCGGCCCCAACAAGATCAAGATGGGCGGCACCGGCTCCAAGCAGGAAGACCAGATCCTGACCGTGGGCCTGGGCAAGTCGCTCGATACCAAGTACATCTATGTCCCGTTCAAGGGCGGCGGCGAGGTGGCCGTGCAGCTCGTGGGCGGTCATATCGACTCTTCCGTCAATAACCCGATCGAGGCGGTTGCCCAATGGCGCGCAGGCAAGCTGCGCGCGCTGTGCGTGTTCGACGAGAAGCGCATGGACTTCAAGACCAAGGTTACCGAGACCCAGTCCTGGAACGACATCCCGACCTGCAAGGAAGCAGGCATCCCCACCAGCTACACCATGTTGCGCGGCATCTTCATGCCGCCGGGCGTGACCAAGGAGCAGAGCGACTATTACGTCAACCTGCTGCAGAAAGTGCGCGAAACGCCAGAGTGGAAAGACTACATGGAGAAGGGCGCCTTCAACCAGACCTACATGGCCGGCAACGACTTCAAGCAATGGCTGGAAAAGGCCGAAACCACGCACCGCGACCTGATGAAGGAAGCCGGCTTCCTCGCGCAGTAAGGCAAATCTGGCTCAAGCCAGGGTAGCGATCTGTGCAATGCGGGCAGGTCGTTACCCGCTTGCGCCGGTCGCGTCATTCTTGGCTTAACCAACATAGTGGGGCATTGCAAATGGAGCACAACGTGGAACCGGAAGAGTACGAGCGTACCGGCGTCGCTACGTACGTTGTTGAGGCAGTCGTTGCCGGACTGGTGCTGATATTCGGCCTGGTCGTTATCTTTGGCAGTCGCAAGCTTGGGTCGGGGTGGACTACCGATGGCCCTGGCGCCGGCTACTTTCCGTTTTATATCGGCGTGATCACCGCCATTTCCGGCGCCGGCATCCTGTACCAGTCGTTGTTCGGAAAGAACCGCAACACCGAAGTCTTCGTCGACAGCGTGCAGTTGAAGCGCGTGCTCTCGGTGCTGATTCCGGCAGTGGTCTATGTGCTGGCCATCCAGGTGCTGGGCATCTATATCGCTTCCGCCATCTACATCGCGCTGTTCATGGTCTTTCTCGGAAAATATTCCTGGCTCAGAAGCGTGCTCGTTGCCCTTGGCGTCGTGACCCTGTTCTTCTGCCTGTTTGAAATCTGGTTCCAGGTCCCCTTGTTCAAGGGTCAATTCGATCTGCTGAGCCCTCTTGGCTACTGATCCATCGAACGCGGGTTGCCCGCCTGCTTGCAGGCGCGGCCCGGCGTTGAAATATAAGGAGTATTGCTATGGATGAAATCAGCGCGCTGTTTCATGGGTTCGCGGTCGTTTTAACCCCGATGAACATATTGCTCATGTTCGTCGGCATCATATTGGGCGTGTTGATTGGCGTGCTGCCAGGACTCGGGGGCGCCAACGGCGTCGCCATCCTGCTGCCGCTGACGTTCACCATGTCGCCGACATCGGCAATCATCATGTTGTCCTGTATCTACTGGGGCGCCCTGTTCGGCGGCGCCATTACCTCGGTGCTGTTCAACATCCCGGGCGAACCCTGGTCGGTAGCGACAACCTTCGACGGCTACCCGATGGCGCAGCGAGGCAAAGCCGGCGAGGCCCTGGCAGCCGCCTTTACCTCGTCGTTCATCGGCGCACTGGTCGCGGTGATCATGATCACCTTTACCGCGCCGCTGGTAGCCAAGTTCGCGTTGAAGTTCGGTCCTCCCGAGTTCTTCGCGGTTTACCTGCTGACCTTCTGCAGCTTCGTCGGCATGGGCAAGGGTTCGCCGTTCAAGATCCTGGCGTCGATGGCGCTTGGCTTCGCGCTGGCCGCGGTGGGCATGGATACAGTGACCGGGCAACTGCGTCTGACTTTCGGCTGGCTGGAACTGATGCGCGGCTTCGACTTCCTGATCGCGGTGATTGGCCTGTTCGGCATCGGCGAGATCCTGCTGTCGATGGAAGAAGGCCTGGCGTTCTCCGGCAAGTCCGCGAAGATCAGTCCCAAGGTCGTGTTCGAGACCTGGAAGAAGCTGCCGCAGTACTGGATGACCTACATCCGCAGCTCGCTGATCGGCATCTGGATGGGCATCACCCCTGGCGGCGCAACGCCTGCTTCCTTCATGAGCTACGGCATCGCGAAAAAGACCTCGAAGACCGGCGCCAACTTCGGCAAGGGTGAAATCGAGGGCATCGTCGCTCCTGAAACGGCCGCGCATGCAGCCGGCACCAGCGCGCTGCTGCCAATGCTGGCGCTCGGTATCCCGGGTTCGCCTACCGCTGCCGTGCTGCTGGGCGGCCTGCTGATCTGGGGCCTGCAACCTGGCCCGCTGCTGTTCGTCGAGCAGAAAGACTTTGTCTGGGGCCTGATCGCCAGCATGTACCTGGGCAACCTGGTCGGACTGATCGTGGTGCTGACCACCGTGCCGCTGTTCGCGTCCATCCTGCGCATTCCGTTCTCCATCATCGCGCCGGTGATCATCGTCATCTGCGCGATCGGGGCCTATACGGTGCACAACGCGATGCTCGACATCTGGTTCATGCTGCTGTTCGGCATTGTCGGTTACCTGTTCAAGAAGCTCGACTATCCGCTGGCGCCGCTGGTGCTCGCGCTGGTGCTGGGCGACAAGGCAGAAGACGCATTCCGGCAGGCCATGCTGGTGTCGCAGGGCGAGATGTCCATCATGTGGTCGAACTTCCTGGTGGGCGGCATCACGCTGCTGGCGCTGATCCTGCTGTTCTGGCCGTTGATCTCGAAAGTGATCCGCATGGTTCGTCCGGCGCCTGTCGATAACCTGGCTGCCCAACAGCCGGTCGACTGAGCTAGCACGGGAGGCTGCCGCTGCAGCCTCCCTTTACTCAGCTTTTGCCGTCAGTATTTATGTATCACTGGAGGGTTGTCCGATGAATGACAACAACGATGCAAGCTTCGAGACGGTCAATGTCTCGCACGAGGACTTTCGCACCGGACTGCCGGTGGGACGCTTCCGCGTGATCGTCAATCCCACGTTGGCTCCGAAGTATGTGCAGCACCGGCTGTGGCTCAAGATGCTGCTGCTGCCGGTGCTCGGTATTGGTATCGCGCTGGGCATTTCCGGTTACCTGTGGCCGGGCCTCGCGCTGGTGCTGGTCGGCTTGGTCACCCCGCGCCTGATCAGGAAGCGCGCGCCCGAACTGCTGCTGCATCTCGCCACGCGGGACAGGGACATCTACCGGGAAGCCATCGAGTACGAAATACTGGAAGTGCGGGCGCGGGTGGCCTAGAGCATATCCAAACTGGCTTGCACCAAAAGCGCCACTTCCGCGCAGCGACCGTTGGTGTTGCATTAAGCCCCGCGCAGCGACCGTTGCGTTTGACGTTCCGCGCAGCGACAGTTGCCGTTGCCGTTGCCGTTGCCGTT
>CAUQYP010000035.1:0-25664 GCA_963522035.1 uncultured Noviherbaspirillum sp.
GTCGCCGTCTAACGGGGATCCACGTCAAAAACAGCGTCAAAGGCAACTGCAACTGTCGCTGCGCGGGCAACTGCAACTACAACTGCAACCGTCGCTGCGCGTATCAATCAATATCGCTTATCGCCCGGCTTGGGCAAATCAACACGAAACTACCCTACGCCCTGATCCGGCGCCGGTACTCGTCCGGCGTCTCGTCCATCAGGCGGCGAAACATGGCAATGAAGGCCGATGCGCTGGCATAGCCCAAATCCAGTGCGATGCGTTCGACCGGCTGGCCGGCTTCCAGCAAGGGCATGGCCCTGACCACGCGCAGGCGCTGCCGCCATGCCATGAGCGTCATGCCCAGGTCGCGCTGGCAGCGCCTGATCAGCGTTCTCTCGGTGGTGTTGGCGGCTTGGGCAAGCACGGCCAGTGAACGGTTGTCAGCCGGGTCCTGTTCAAGCGCGTGCAGCACCCTGCTCAACACCGGGTCCTCCGAGGTCGGCAGGTAGCTGCCGACGCATTCAGCAAGGCCGAGATGGTCGACCAGCACGCGCAGCAGCCGCTCGTCGCTTTCTGTGCGCGGCGACGCCGGGGCATGCAGGCGCAGGTGGTCGAGGATGGCTCGTACCAGCGGGCTGACCGCCAGCGCGCAAGCGATGGCCGGCAGGCGGCCGCACAACTCTTCGCCAACGTAGAGCGAACTGTGGAAGGCCTCATACCGATTCATCCCGGTGTGTTCAACCTTAGGCGGCAGCCAGATGCCGTACTGCGGCGGCGCCAGGTAATGACGGTTCGCCAGCTTGACTTCCATGACGCCATGATAGGAGTAGACGAATTCCCCCCATGCGTGGCTGTGCTGCGGGTAGGTCGCGTCCGCCGGCATCTGCGCTACCCGGAAATAGATGGCTTCGGGGATGGACTCCGTGAACGGTGGGTTGTGCAGGTGTTTGGCGCGTGTTGCCATGGCTTCCTCGTTCTCGCCGATGCCGGCCCGGTTGCGTCGAATGGCGGCCGGACTGCATCGGTTGGCGGAAACGCACTATATCAAGCGAAGCTGCCAACCGCATAATCCCGTATCTTCCCGATGAAAGCCCACGATGGAACCGCGCAAACCCCTGGACCCCCAGGCTGTCGGACTGATGCTCGTCCTGTGCCTCACATGGAGCCTGCAGCAAGTCGTGCTCAAGGCCACGGCCGCCGACATTGGGCCGGTCCTGCAAGTGGCCTTGCGCTCGGGCGTGGCGGCACTGCTGGTGGCCGGGCTGATGCTTATAAGACGGGAAAAGATGCACACCGCGGACGGCACCTGGCGCGCCGGCCTGGGCGCCGGCGCGCTGTTCGCGCTGGAATATTTGCTGCTCGGCGAAGGACTGCGCCATACCAGCGCTGGCCATGCGGCGGTGTTCCTCTACACCGCGCCGGTGTTCGCAGCACTCGGGCTGCACGTGATGCTGCCTTCCGAGCGGCTGGCGCCGCTGCAGTTCGTGGGAATCGGGCTGGCCTTCACCGGCATTGCAATGACATTCCTGGGACGGCAGCCAATGGCAAGCACTGCGGATACGCTGTACGGGGACCTGCTCTGCGTCGGCGCCGGCGCGGCATGGGGCGCGACCACGGTCCTGATCCGCTGCTCCCGGCTTTCCACGGTGCCCGCCACGCAGACCCTGCTGTACCAGCTGGCAAGCGCCTTCGTGCTGCTGCTCGCCGCCGCAGCGGTCATGGGGCAATGGACCTTTACGCCGACGCCCGCGGTCTTCGCCAGCCTGGCCTTCCAGTCGGTGATCGTGTCCTTCGCCAGCTTCCTGCTGTGGTTCAGCCTGCTGCGAACCTACCTGGCCTCGCGCCTCGGCGTCTTTTCCTTCATGACGCCGCTGTTCGGCATCGTCCTCGGCGCGTGGCTGCTCGATGAAAAAATCGAATCCACCTTCCTGGCCGGCGCGTCGCTGGTGCTCGCCGGGATCGTCCTGGTCAGCGGCTATGGATGGATCTGCAATGCGTTTTACGCTGTGACAGGACGGCAGAAAGCCGCCTGATCCGATGTTGTCACTGCCGGCAGCTAGACGGCAATCCGGAAGACCCCGACCGACTTCACCAGGCTGGCGGCCTGCTCCTGCATCGATGCCGCTGCTGCGGCCGCCTCCTCCACCAGGGCGGCGTTCTGCTGGGTCACCTGGTCCATCTGCGTGATCGCCATGTTGACCTGCTCGATGCCTGCGCTCTGCTCCTGGCTGGCCAGGCTGATCTCCCGGATAATTTCAGAGACCCGCTGCACGCTCCCGACGACCTCTTCCATCGTCGTGCCCGCTTCGCCAGCCAGCCTGCCGCCGGCTTCGACAGTGGCGACAGAATCGTCGATCAGGATCTTGATTTCCCTGGCCGCGGCGGCGCTGCGCTGCGCCAGGCTGCGCACCTCCGTCGCCACCACGGCAAAGCCGCGACCCTGCTCGCCGGCACGGGCCGCTTCCACGGCCGCATTGAGCGCGAGGATGTTGGTCTGGAAGGCAATGCCGTCGATGACGCCGATGATGTCGACGATCTTTTTCGAGGACACGTCGATTGCGGCCATCGTGCCGACAACCTGGGCGACTGCGGCGCCGCCCCGGCGCGCGACGTCCGACGCCGATGCCGCAAGTTCGTTCGCCTGGCGCGCGTTGTCCGCATTGAGCCTGACCGTGCTGGTCAGCTCTTCCATCGATGACGCGGTTTCCTCCAGCGAGCTGGCTTGCTGCTCGGTCCGTGACGACAGGTCCATATTCCCCGTGGCGATCTCGCTGCTCGCGTCGGCGATTGTGCCGGTCCCCCTCCGGACTGTACTGACGATGCCGCTCAAGCTGTTCGTCATGTGCTGCAGCGCCCGCATCAGCTTGCCGATCTCGTCCCTGCCTGCGGTATTGATCCTGCCGGTCAGGTCGCCTTCGGCCACGCGCTCGGTAATGGTGACCGCCTCCGCGATCGGGCGCACGATGGCGCGCGACAGCAGCAGCCCGGCGACGATACCTGCCGCCAGGCCGGCAATCATCAGCGTGATGCTGGTCATAACGGCCTCATGGCGTTGACTCGACGCTTGGGCCTGGCTGGCTGCCGCGGTGGCGTCTATCCTTTTTCTTGCTTCGTCCAGCAGGGCTGTCGGCGCGCGGTCCATGCCCTTGACGGCGGCGTCGCCTGCCGACGAATCGAACCCTGCCGCCTTGAATGCGCCAAACCCAGCGCGGTAATTTACCCCCATTTGCTGGTGTGCCGCGGCAAAGCGGGTGATGAGAAGACGGGCCTCCTCGTCAGGCAAGCGGCCAGCGAGTGTTTCCGCTGCGGTGGCGACCGCCTTCTCGCGCGCTTGGAAGGCGGACCAATAACGCTCGAGCTGCTCGGGATCCTTGCCGCGTATCAGCACATTTTTCCATTCCTGCACCTGGGACTTGAAGTCTTCGATGGTGGAAGCGGTCGCGTCCTTGTTGGCGATGTCGACCTCGATGACGCGCGCATAGGTGTCGAGCGCCCGGTTCATCTGGACAATGCCAGACAATCCGGTCATTGCGCAAAGCACAGCGATGGCGCCGAATGCAAGGGGAAGTTTTTTACTTAAATTCATGGCGCACGTAAGAAAAATAAGGAGTCTGGCGCCATCGATATGGGTCAGGTCGGCTTGTCGCTAACCTGTTTACGGCAAGCAATTACCATTCCTGAAGGAAATTATTTTGTGAGATCCAGTTTTCCAGGATGGCTTCAGATCGGGTAGATGATGGAGTTGGGAATCATCTCGCTGTCGTACACCACCTGGCGCGACTGGAACTTCAGCCCCTCCGGCGTACGCACCACGACGTCGATGGTGCGCCCGACGTTGAACACCGAGGTCAGTTCGGAGAGCTTGGTGCGGAACACCGCGTAGTTCGCTTCGCACTCGAATCGTGCGCCGTCGACCTTGCGCACCACAGGGGCGCCGACCACCAGCCTCTGGTAGTACGGGTCGTGGAACAGCGTCTCACGGATGCCGTAGACACGGTCCTTCAGCATGCCCTTGCTCTCGAAGGACAGGGTCGCCAGCGGAAAGCCGCGGTCATGGTTTTCTCGGGGCTGGAGCCGGTAGCTGCATTCCTCGGTAAAGAACTCGGGCCACAGTTCCCAATCGCCGGAACTGACGGCGCTGGCGTAGTCGGCGTAGAGCTGCGTGAGCGCGAAATAGTCCTGGAAGTCCATGGTCAGTCCTCCATCTCGCGGCGCCAGTATGCGTACATGCCGCGGATCAGCGTCTCGGTCACCATGTGGTCGGTGTCGCCCACCTCTCGTCCGCCGAGCTCCGCAAGCGTGCGGTGGAAGGGTTTCTGCTCGAAGCCTTTCTGCGACAGTTCGATCACCTCGCCGTCGTCGGCGGAGACGAAGCCGGCCGGGCCGAACAGGTTGGCCTGGCGCAGGCGGCGCTGCGTCATCTGCTCGGTGTCGTCCTCGAAGCCGAAATGCGTCCAGACGAAGTCGAAGGAGCCGTTTCCGCTCGGCTGGATATGCCGGGTCGAGACGCTGTTGACCTGCTGCTGCAGGATGACGCTCGGGAACAGCGTCATCATCACCGCGGTCGGCCCGTCCCACCACGGCTCGGGCACGATGTCGAGGAAGCGCGGGTCATGCAGCTGCATGCTTTCCTTGAAGCTCGACACCTGCGTCACCTGCCCGGCCTTGCCGCTGGCGCCGCGCGTGGAGATCATGGCCGCATGGCGGTGGTGCGCATCCATCTTCAGTTCGGACTTGTTGTCGGCGCGCCAGAGCCCGAAGGTGACGAACCAGGTATGCAGCAGGCCCGGGTGGTACGGGTCCTTGATGTTTTCCTGCATCAGTTTCCAGTTGCCGGGAATGCGCTG
The DNA here is from genome assembly GCA_963522035.1 of uncultured Noviherbaspirillum sp. Taxonomy (GTDB): domain Bacteria; phylum Pseudomonadota; class Gammaproteobacteria; order Burkholderiales; family Burkholderiaceae_D; genus Noviherbaspirillum_A. The sequence continues at coordinate 4,830 of CAUQYP010000035.1, forward strand.
GCGGTTGTAGCCCAGTATGGTCAGCTTGCGGCCGTTGAACAGCCGGTCGAAGTAGCCCAGGATGGCCGGCCCCATGAAGTCCTCGAGCGACTCGATGTCCGGGTCGAACGAGGCGAACACCACGCCGCCCCGCGTTGCGACCTTCAGCCTGGTCAGGCCGTGTTCCGACGGCTTGAAGTCGGCCGGCATGCCGCCGTTGACCTTGCCGTCCTGCTTGACGCCGCGGCGAAACGGAACGCCCTGCAGCTCGCCCTTGAGCGAGTAATTCCACTGGTGGTAAGGGCAGGTAAAGCTGGCGTCCTTGCGATTGCCATGGCGTTCCCGGCAAAACTGCATGCCGCGATGGGCGCAGACGTTCTCGACCACGTTGATGCCGCCGTCGGCGTCGCGCACCATGATGACCGAACGTTCGCCGACGACCGTGCGCTTGAAGTCGCCCGGCTCGGGTATCTCGGCTTCCAGGCCCACATAGCACCAGTGCTTGCGGTAGAAGAATCGTTCAAGTTCCTTGCGATGCTGGTCGGCCCCGGTGTAGGCCATGAACGGGATGCGGCTGGTGCCGTCGGACTCCCAATGTATCTGCTGCGGAAATACGGTGGATGCGTTGTCCATGCTTGTCTCCTTGTTAGCTGCGCCCTGGGGTCCCGCCGCCGTTCCTATCCGGTTTTATCTTCGCGCCACAATCCCAGCGCCTGCTGGATAGGCCGGTCGGAGTAGCTGAACAGCACGGTGTCCTGCCGCGCATGCAGCCGCAGCGTTTTCCACGACGGCACGACGAACACATCGTTTTCCGTGAAGTCGTACCGCGATTCGCCGATCTCGACCATGCCCTCGCCTTCGAGGCATACGTAGACGGTGCCGTCGGTGCTTCGATACGGCCGCGTGGCAAAGCCGGCTTCCAGCCGCTGGGCGAAGGCGCCGATGGTCGGCATCGGCGACGCTCCGGTGGCAGGATTCACGAAGCGCAGTTTATGGCCGAAATGGGCATCGGGCTCGCCTTGCGAGATGGCGACCAGGGACTCGCGCGTCTTCGCATACGGATAGACGAACGCCCTGGTCGGCTCCCAGGACGCCTGGTGGAAGTCCACCGGTAGCATGTTGCTGCCGTAGCGTGCCAGCGCATCGCCTTCCGGACGGACGGCGGCCTGCGACGCGTGTCTGTTGTGCTCGGCAAAGCCTGCGTCCAGGAAGCGCACGGTCGGAATGTCCAGCCCGTCCAGCCAGATCACCGGCTCCTGGCCAAGGTTGCCATGGTCGTGCCAGGTCCAGGACGGGGTGATGATGAAGTCGCCGCGCCGCATGGTCGTGCGTTCGCCGTCGACCGCCGTGTACGCGCCCTCGCCGTCGAGCACCATGCGCAGCGCCGACTGAGTGTGCCGGTGCGCCGGCGCGACCTCGCCCGGCAGGATCAGCTGCAGGCCGGCGTACAGCGACTGCGTAATCGACGACTGGCCGCGCATTGCCGGGTTTTCCAGGATCAGGACGCGGCGCTCGGCTTCGGCGGCGGTAATGAGCCGGCCTGCTTCCAGCACCTGTTCGCGTATTTCCGCATAGCGCCATAGCGCGGGCGCCACCGGGGTCGTGGGCGTCTTCGGCACCAGGGAACCCAGCACTTCCCACAAGGGTGTCAGGTTCTGGTGGCTGATCGCTTCGTAGTATCGCCGGCGCTGCCCGGCGACCTCTTCCGATATGGCTTGCGGCTGCATGTGTCTCGCTCCTTCGTTGCCTACGGAGCACGTCGCTGCCTGATGCGCTGCGCGTGCCTTGAGTTTTCTGGATGACCTGCATCAGTTGAATGCGTACACGTCCATTGCCAGCACGCCGTGTTCATAGCTGCCGTGCAGGTGCTCGACGCCCGGGTTGTCGCCGGCCGCGCCCATCGCAGCGAACAAGGGCAGCAGATGTTCCTCGGTCGGATGATTGCGCACGGCAGACGGCGCTTGTTCACGATAAGCGAGCAATGCCTGGAAATCCTTCTGCTCCAGGCGCTGCTTCATCCACACCGCAAACTCGCTCACCCAGCCGGGCGCCGGCGCGTCGATTTCCTGCCCGCGGAATTCACGAAGATTGTGCGTGAGCGACCCGGAGCCGATGACGAGCACGCCGTCATCGCGCAGGCTGCTTAATGCTTGCCCCATGCGCCGGTGCTCCGCAGGCGAGGCGCCATGCACCAGCGAGACCTGGGTTACCGGGATGCCGGCGTCCGGATACATTAATCGCAAAGGCACCCAAGCGCCGTGGTCCAGCCCGCGCTCAGGGCTAATTTTAACCGGGATGCCTGCCTGCTCCAGCAACGCTGCGGCACTTGATGCCACATCCGGCGCACCCGGCGCCGGGTACTGGATGTCGAACAGCGCTTGTGGAAAGCCGCCGAAGTCATGGATGGTTTCGGGATGGGACGCGAGCGACACGGCAGCCTCGCCCGGCGACTCCCAATGGGCCGATGCGACCAGTATTGCCCTGGGTCTTGGCATGGTTGCGCCTAGCGTCAGCAGGAAGCGATGGGCAGGACTTTCACGGATTGCCAGCATCGGTGAACCGTGGGAGATGAACAGGGTGGGTAAGCGCGGCATGGTTGGTTTCCTGGCAAAGCGGGATCGGACGCCATCAGCCTGTTAAACGCGAGCCAATGATGTTCTTCCTGAACTGGTGCGATTTCACGATTAATAAAGGCATAGGCCAGTTTACAGCTGATCTTTCCGGCCTACCGGATGATGCCGATGAAAATATATTGCACTTATTTTTACCCTCAGAAATGCATTATATTTAGTTATTGCATTGTTATTGGCGATAGCGTTAGATTGACGCGATGGCGGGAGTGCAGCATATTTTATTCCATTCTGCCATGCATGCACTATGTTTCATGTTTAATGGCTTACACCTTGCTCGACCTGGACTTCATCATTACCAGTGCAAAAAATTAAACCTACGGAGACAACTGTGAACGACACTGACAAAAACCAATACAAGCGACGCCTGATCCTGGGCGCACTGGCCGGCGGCGCGTTAATGGGCATGGCCGGCTGCGGCAGTGACAATGATGACGCCGCCCAACCCCCTCAGCAGGCGGCGCAGACCACGCTGGTGTGCGACGACAGCATTAAAACTGCTTTCAAGCCCGATGCCGACACAGCCGTGCTGACCGTCAAGTCCTTCAGGAAAGGCGATGCGCTGCTGTTGACCGGCACCGCAACGGCCACAACGCCTGTCGCGACGAACGACGTCTGCTTCGTCAAGCTCAACGTCGGACCCGGCAACCCCGGCCCTGCCGGCGCACCGTCCACTTCGCCGGGCATCGGCATCGAGGTATGGCTGCCGACGGCGGCCAACTGGAACGACCGCATACGCGTCAAGGGCGGCGGCGGGTGGGCTGGCGGCACGCACGCGGTAGCCAACGCTGTGGCCAGTGCGGGAACGAATACGAATTCCGCTGCGGGCGTGGCAATGACGGAAGGCGCGGTATCGGCCAGCACCGACACCGGGCACGCTGGCAGCAGCGGCGCCTTTGCAATGAACCCGGATGGCACGATCAACACCGTGTTGTGGCGCGACTTCTCCGAGCGCGGCATCCATGAAATGGCGGTAAAGACCAAGGCGCTGACCAAGGCCTATTACGGCCGCGACGCGCGTTATGCGTACTGGGACGGGTTCTCCACCGGCGGCCGCCAGGGGCACAAGGAAGCGCAGGCGAACCCGGCGGACTTCGACGGCATCCTGGCCGGCGCGCCCGCCTTCAACTGGACCAGGTTCATTACCGGCGAGTTGTACCCGCAGACGGTTTTCCAGCGCGACCTCGCAGGCGTCAACCTGACGACCGGCCAGCTTAACCTCCTGTCCAACAGCGCTATCGACGCCTGCGGCACTGTCGGCGGCGTAAAGCTGGGCTACATTCCCGACCCGGCCCAGTGCACCTACGACCCGCGCAAGGACGCAGCGGCGTTGTGCGCTGGACAGGCTGGCGTAGGCGTCACCGGCACCAGCACGTCGGCGGACTGCGTCAACCTCGTGCAGGCAACCGCCATGAACAAGATCTGGTACGGCCAGACCAGCGACGGCAGCGTGCCCGACCCCGTTGCGGACAATGGCCACAACGTCAACCCGGCATCGAACCAGAAATGGTACGGCCTGACCCGGGGCACCAGCATGCTCGGTCTCGCCGGCGCCAATCCGTTTCCAATTTCCTCCGACATGGTTGCGCTCGAACTGCAAAACCCCAGGATCGCCACCCCTGCTTTCCTGAATGCGACCGGTAACGGCGCGGACGGATGGAAGAGCCTGGGCTATGCGGACCTGGCCAACGCGTCCGACCGCGGCGTAGCGCTGCAAGCGCAGTTTGGAAACATCAATACCGACAGCCCGGATCTCTCCGCCTTCCGCGCCCGCGGCGGCAAGATGATCATGTACCACGGCCTGTCCGACACGCTGATCCCGCCGCAAGGCTCGATTAACTACTACAACCGCGTCGCTAACCAGATGGGGGGCATCCAGTCGATACAGGGCTTCTACCGCTTCTACCTGGTGCCCGGCATGGCCCACGGCTTCTCGAACGGCACGGCCAACCCGACTGCCAATCCACCGTTGCCGACACTGGACCAGCTCTATGCGGCGCTGACCGACTGGGTGGAAAAGGGCACGGCACCGGCGGCGCTGACTGCCACGGCGCCAGCGACCGCCACGCTCGGCCAGAAGAGCCGGCCGCTCTGCGTGTATCCGCAGAAGGCTGTTTATACGGCCGGGGATCCGAATCTGGCGGCGAGCTACAGCTGTTCTTGAGGATTGAATACCAGTCCCAAGTCACGGCGCACCGAATGAAATCGATCGCGCCAATTCACCCCCGTGACTCGTAGGGTGTAAAAAGCGAAGCGCATTACACCATGGTCGATGTACAGGCACCGCCCGTCACCGACAAGTGGTGTAATGCGCTGGCGCTTATTACACCCTACGAATTTTCGTCGCCCCTTATGACCCGGGATGGATCACTCGTTGGTGATCTTGCGTTCGGTGATGATCTTTTTCCACTTGGCCCGGTCGACCGAGACCATCTTGCCGAACTGGTCAGGGCTACCGCCGGCGGCTTCGATGCCCAGCCGCCCGAAATCCGCCATGACGTCCTTGTCCTGCAGCACCTGGTTGACCGCCGTATTGATCCGGCTGACCACGTCGGCCGGCAGGTTCTTCGGGCCATACAGCCCGAACCAGGTAATGGCTTCGTAGCCCGGAATGGTGTCGGCCACCGGCGGCAGGTCCGGCACCTGCGGCGAACGCTTCAACGAGGTAATCGCCAGTCCGCGCAGCCGGCCGCTCCTGACATGCGGCAGCCCACTGGTGAGCGAATCGACCAGCAGGTCGATCTTGCCGCTGGCCAGGTCCGGTATGGAAAGTCCGGTGCCGCGATAAGGAATGTGGACCAGGTTCAGGCCCGCCAGCGACAGCATGTATTCCGCGCTGATATGCGGAATGGTGCCGTTGCCGCTGCTGCCGAAGTTCAGCTTGCCCGGGTTCTTGCGCGCGTAGTCCACCCACTCCTTCATGGTTTTTACCGGCGCGGTGTTCGGCACCAGCACGATGTTCGGCGCGTCGCCCAGATGGGCGATGGGGGTGAAGTCGGTCGCTGCGTCATAAGGCAGCTTGGTGTTCTGGAAGTTCGGGCCGATCGAATGGGTGCTCGAGGTGGCCAGCAGCAGCGTGTCGCCGTCGGGCGCCGCCTTGGCCGCCATGTCCGAGCCGATAGAGCCGCCGGCGCCAGGGCGGTTGTCGACGATGACCGGGGAGCCAAGGCGCTCGCTTAGTTTCTGCGAAATGGCGCGGGCGAAGGCGTCGGTTGCGCCGCCGGCCGGGAATGGGACGATCAGGCGGATGGGTTTGCCGGAGGGGGCGGTTTGCGCCCAGGCGCTGGGAGCGGATGCTGCGGCTACGGTTAACAGGAATGTTCGCCGGTTGATCATACGTTTGTCCTTGTTCTGGGGTACAGCGGGCTGCGAGACTGGGCAGATCGCTTCGTTATCTTAAAGCTGCATAGTGCTGCAGCACATCGAGTCCAAGTCGCGAGGATAGCAGGCTTGCCAGTGAAAATGGCCGCAGGAATCGTTGAATGGAAAATCGCTGGAACAAGGTACGAACGCAATTCGTATTCAAATACTGGTGATCTGCCCGGTACGTGAATGGCTGCTGCTGGCCAGCTCCGGGCGACCCATCGAGGACCGCATGCGACGCGTATCGACGGTCATCCACATACGTGACTCCTTAGGGTTCTCGAAAATCCTGGCGGTGGCGGAACTGGACAGGGAAGGCTCTCGGGCCTGGCAAGCACTGGCCAAAAGCAGTCCGGGCAGCAGGCTCGGTCTGCGCAGCAGCAGGATTCGGTACTGCTGGTTCATTTCCATGTCTCCTTGATCCGTGTTTGACCTGTGTCCGGCGCCAGCCCCATCCACCATTGAGTAAATTGCTGCCCAGGCTCGCCGAGCCGGACTGGCTCACCGATCCGGGGTGTCAGCAGCCGGTAGCGCTTGCCCTGGCTGGCCGCGGCGGCCCGCTTGAACGGCTCGTCCCAGGCGTGGCGCGCCAGGGTAAATCGGCCTGCGTGCGCTGTCAGAAGCGTGCGTGCTCCCAGCAGTTCGGCCGCGCGGGATGCTTCTTCGGGGTTCATATGGATGTCTGCCCACCGCGCGTTGTACTGACCCGCATCCAGCGCTGCGAGGTCGAAGCTGCCGAATCGTTTGGCGATATCGGCAAAATGCGGACCAAAGCCCGTGTCGCCGCTGAAATACAGCCGTCGCTCCGTAGTCTCGAGCGCGAAGCTGACCCACAGGCTCTGGTTGCGTTTCATGAAACGGCCCGAGTAGTGCTGCGCGGGCAATACATGTACTTTCAAGCCAGGCGCCACTTCCAGGCTCGCATGCCAGTCGGCTTCCCGGATTTTTTCGGGCGGGTAGCTCCACTGCGCCAGATGGGCGCCGTTTCCCAATCCTGTCACGACCAGCCCGGTCTTCGGCTCCAGCCCCTTCATGCTCACATAGTCAAGGTGGTCATAGTGGTCGTGTGTGATCAGGATGACGTCGATTTCAGGCATATCCTGAACAGCGTAAAGGCTGGTGCCATCGAAGGCGCGCACCATGAAGGGCAGTGGTGCCGCATAGCTGCTGAACACCGGGTCAATCAGCAGCCGCTTGCCGCCAAGCTGAACAAAATACGAGGAATGGCCGAGCCAGATTACGATGTCCCGGTCACGAGGCAATGCGGCCAGGTCGGTCTTGACGGAGGGAAGCGGTGCTGGCGGTGTTGGCCGGTCCCTGGGCTCGAAGCGGCCCTTGAATACTGCCCAGATAAAGGCAAAGCCGCCAGGGCGCGGTGGCGAAGCCACCTCGTTCTGGAACACCCCGTCGCGGTAGTGCGGTGACGCCTGGACGGCTTGCAGCCGTGCGCCTTCGGGCAACTGCCCGAGCGGATGGTAGAGGTAGGCGCAGGCGCTGACAAAAAGTGCGCACGCCAGGACTGTCACCAACATCAGAAATCGTTTCATGTTACTTCCTGCGGGAGTTGTAGAGGCGGACGCACTCGCCCACCCCTGTTGGCGCCTCCCTACGCCAGGTGCGCGCGGAAGAAGGCGGTCAGCTTGTCGAAGGGAATTACATCGACGCGGTCGTACAGATCGGTGTGGCTTGCCCCCGGGGTAATCATCAGTTCCTTCGGTTGCGCCGCAGCCGCGTAGGCAGTTTCGCCGAAGAATCCTGCATTGCGATAACGTTGTGGATTTCTTTCTGATGGTTCATCGTGATTTCTTTTGGTGATTATCATCCGTACGCCCGATTCGTGCAGTCAGGAAAGCCAGGACCGCGGCGATCAGCAGCAAGGAGGCGCTCGTTACAAAAGTGGCCCGATAACCGATGCCATCGAACAGAACGCCGCCGATCGTCGAACCTAAAGCGATAAAGAGCTGGACCGCGGCGACCATCAATCCGCCGCCAGCCTCCGCGTCCTTTGGCAGCGATTCAGCCAGCCATGCCCACCACCCGACGGGGGCCGCCGTCGCCACCAGTCCCCAGAGGCCCAGCAGCACGAAAGCGGCGAGCGGCCGCTCGCCGAAGGCGATCAGGGCCAATGCGATTGCGCCCATGAGCAACGGGGCCACGATCAGGATCCGGTAGAGGCCTGTCTTCAGAAGCCCGTCGACAAGCACGGTTCCGGCAAAGCCGGCAACGCCAAGTACCAGCAGGATCATCGAAAGCATGCCCACGTCCGCGCCAGTGACGGTCTCCAGGAAGGGCCGGACATAGGTGAAAAGCATAAACTGACCCATGAAGAAAGTACCGACCGCCAGCATGCCCAGGGCAACCAAAGGTCTTTTCAGCAGGGTGAAGACATTCGTGGAAACGGCTTCACGCGGCGTGGCAACCATGGAAGGCAGGCTGATCCACTGCCAGGCCATGGCGATCAGCGCAAGTGGCGCCAGGCAGAGAAAAGCGCCGCGCCAGCCGACAATTGCACCGAGATAGCTACCCAGTGGGGCTGCCACCACGGTCGCCAGTGCATTGCCGCCGTTGAAGATGGCCAGCGCCCTGGGCACGCTTTGGGCCGGCACCACGCGCATGGCTGTCGCGGCCGACATTGACCAGAATCCGCCGACTACGACGCCGATCAATGCCCGTCCAATCATATAGATCGCATAACTGGAGGACAGGCCGACGATCAGCCCCGATACGCACATCAATCCCGTCAACATCAGCAGCAAGGTCTTGCGGTTCATGGAACGCGCAATCGTCGAAATTGAAAGACTGGTCAGTACCGCGAAGGCACCTGATATCGCGATCCCATAGCCTGCCAGGCCTTCACTGACATGGAGGTCGGCGGCAAGCGGGCTCAGCAGGCTCACAGGCATGAATTCCGAGGCAATCAGCACGAAGACGCACAGCGTCATTGAAAAAACGCCGCTCCAGAATGCGTGCTGATTGCCGGGGCCAGCGTGAGGGAGGCGTTTACTATCTCGGGCGTCGAGAACTTGTCTGGTCATGAATTTCGGCATTTGCTTGATCTTCCTTTTGTGGCCTGCATTCTCCCGCGCGGACGCCCCCGTGATAAGGCAGTACAATCTTGATGATGTTGTGAAAAAAATTCAGTAATGGCACAAACAAAAGTCAACGACTTGCAAGCTTTTCTTGCAGTGGCACGGGATAGGAGCTTCACCAGGGCGGCAGCCAGGCTGGATCTCACGCCGTCCGCGCTAAGCCATACGATCAGGGCGCTCGAGGAAAGGCTGGGCGTGCGTCTGCTCGCACGCACGACGAGAAACGTGGCGCCGACAGAGGCGGGCGAGCGACTGATGCGATCAATCGCACCGCTTTTCGATCAGATAGCCGCAGAGGTTGAAGCACTCGGCGAACTGCGCGAAAAACCGGCCGGCACGATCCGGATCACTTGCACTGATGATGTGATCGAGTTGTATTTGCGGCCCGTGTTGGCGTCGTTCCTGAAAAACTATCCAGACATTAACCTGGAGCTTTTTGTCGACTACGGCTTCACAAACATTGTCGAGGAGCGGTTCGACGCGGGAATACGTCTTGGCGAAGCGATCAGCAAAGACATGATCGCCGTTCGCATCAGCCCTGACTGGCGCCTGGCGGTAGTTGGGTCGCCGTCCTACTTCGAGCGCTGCCCTGCACCCGCCACACCCTACGATCTGACCAATCATGCATGCGTCAACATAAGGCATCGGCCGTCCGGTGCGATTTACGCATGGGAATTTGAAAAGAACGGGAAGGTGTTTACCGTCAAGGGCGATGGACAACTCGTCTTCAACAGCATCGTCCACGTACTTAACGGTGCACAGGACGGTATTGGACTGGCCTACGTTCCTGAAGCGCTTGCCGCTCCTTACCTCGCTGATGGTCGTCTTAAAGAAGTTTTGGCGGATTGGTGTCCGTATTTCCAGGGCTTTCACCTGTACTACCCGCACAGGCGCCAGGCTTCCCCGGCTTTCTCCGCGTTCGTCGACGCGGTGCGGTATCGAGGCTAGCGGCAAAACACGCGTGATGTTTCGAACTCTGCCCCGATGGAAGCGTCAGGTCTCACTCCAGCTTGAATTCGAATGTCTGCTCCGCCGTGGTCTTGACGCGTTTGCCACCGTTAACGGAAGGCTCGATTTTCCAGTCACGCACTACTGCCAACACAGCCTCAAGAAACATTGGATGCTCGTAGATTTTCGGCACGACGCGTTCGACATCCCCTGCCTCGTTGAACAGAATAGACACGGTAACGCGATCATTGAGATCGGCTCTGAACGCCTCAGCGGGCATACGCGGCATCGGCGCACGCAGCAAACGTATTTTGTTATGCGAGGAAGTGTCCGACACCTGCCTCGACCCGGCATCCGTCAGTGCGGCCTCGGCGACAGTTTCGGTTTGATAAACCTTTGACCCGATGGAATAAGTCTGCTGCGGCGGGCTGCTGCATCCCATTAAGATGAAAGCGATGAAAAGGGAAGTAGCGACGCTGTGAATCATGGTGTTTTGTTCCATGGGACTTGACCTTTGACATGGGCGGCGAGAGAAACCGGATCAGGCACGAAATTAAATTCGGCATCACCCTGTTTGTTCGCCGATGTGTGTTTTTGTTTTCTATTTTTCAGCATCACACGCATCGTCAGGCTAGGACCTGATATGTCCCCACGCTACTCCGTAGTCGCGTTTCGCGCCGCCGTTGGTCACGTCGACGATTCGAAAGCTGAGTTTTTTGCCGTCACGCCGGTAGTGCAGTTCGTACTGGTGACCCTTTTCGAAATCATGGCTAATTTCAACAGGCTTCATGATGAGCATTGAGGTGTGCGTTGTCGTAACAACGGTTCCTGCAGGAGGCACACCCACATTATCGGACGATGAATTTAGAGAAAAGAATTGGAAACGAATTTTTTGCAGACCGGGTTTTATTTCAAACTGTCTGCCCGCATCCGATTCTGCTTCGGTTCCAATTTTCATGCCGGTTTTAAAACCAGCCACATCGCTCACGAAGATTTGTCTGTCAACCATCAGGACGGAGATGGCCTCGAGTGGAAGTTGTTGTCCGTCGTAGGTTTTAATTGAAACGGGTGCTGCGCAACCTGCTAATACTGCAATGGCGATGCTAGCGATAATGGATCGTAAAGCGCGAATTTTCATGTTTCTTTTCATTGAAGTGACTATGATCGCGAGCCGAAAAATCCGCAGGCAGGTCTATGCGAGTTTCATTCATGCGTACGCCAGGCTCATTAAATGATTCTCTACGGAAACATTTATAGCATCGCCCTTACCTGTTGGTCAATGCAAAAAGGCAGTGTCATGGCGTAGAAAAATTGAACGAGACGATGGGTAGAAATATCCGGGCGGATTAATCGAATCGACCAACGCTGTTTCGAATGATCAAATTAATCCGAGGAAGCGTTCTCCGAACGGCATTCGGTTTTAGTTTAAATTTTTACGCCATGTCCCAGGCATCTCATCGCTAGCCCCGCACCATCGCAAAACAGCCGTACGACCAGCCCCCCTACCTTTTCAAATTCCCACCCACCCCCTCACCGCTTCTTGATAATCTTGTTCACGATCTGCTCCGCCTTCACCTTGCTCTTCCGCTCCGCCTCAGCCACCTCCGCCGGACTAGCGGCCGCCTCCATGCACTGCGTCGCCATCCTGCGGAAATTCTTCCCGCACACCGCAGCCACCCGCTTCGCCTCATCCCAGCCCTGCGTCTCCCCATAGAACTTCACCGCATACGGCCACACGTCTTCCGCGTTCTGGAAATAAGCCAACCCCGATTCAAGAACCTTCTTCGCGGCAGCAGTCTGGCGAGCCTCCTTTAACCGCGAGCTGCGTTCCTCGTAGGTTTTCCAGGCGCGGTCAGGCTCGGACCGGAAATTCGCTTCCAGTATCGACCCCGGATCGCTACGCCGACCTGCGGTAGCCGGCTGGACGTTCATCACGGTGTACAACGCATACAGCGGCACCGCATGCGTCGCCGTCGGCCCGATCACCGCGGCCTTCGCCGCATCGACCGCGGCCACATCGTTCGGCGCATTAATGGCCTTGAACGCCAGCGCGTAATTCTTGAGGATGGCCGCCGTCCGCTTGTCCTGCAGCGCCGCCTTCAACGGCCGCACCACCGGCTCCGCGCCAGTCTGCAGTTCCGGGAACGGGTCCACCGCCGACGCGAGCGCATCGATCCGCGCCGTGGTCTCCGGGTGGTTGCTCTTGAGCTTGCCGGACGCCTTGTTGATCTCGAAACTGAGCTGCTGCAGCGCCGAGCCCAGCCCGCCGCTGATCTCGCCGCTTGCCTGTCCGAGCGCCTGGCCCAGCTGGTTGGCTGGCTGCTTCGCGCTGGCCTGCATCGCCTTGTCCATCGACTGCTGCCGCAGCGCTTTCAGCAGTTCCTCCTGCCGCGCCTTCTCGCGTTCCTCGTTGCGGTCTTCCCAGCTTGCGATGCGTTCCAGGAAAGCCTTCATGCCGTGCTCGTACGAATAGCCCAGCTTCACCGAAAGATTCAGCCCGAAATTGTCGGCAGCGCTTTCCTGGGTCCGGCCATAGATCGTGGTGGCGAGGCCGCGTCCCAGCATGTAGGCGGTCGCCAGGCTGTCGACCTGCGTCCAGCCGGTGGCCTGGCCGGTCTTCTTGGCGATTGCCACGGTGAGGGTCACTGCCCCGGCCGCGGTGTCGGCGTCCTGCACCGCGCCTTCGAGCTGGTGATAGTGCAGGTAGATATGCCCGAACTCGTGGCTGAGCAGCGCCACCAGTTCGTCTTCGCTTTCGACCGATTCCAGCCACGGCAAAGAGATGTAGATATGGCCGGCGCCGGTCGCGTAGGCGTTCAGCGCTTCGTTCGCCAGGATGTGCACGCCGCCAGGCCACTCCGGTACGCCGGCCTGCTTCTTGATGCGCGCATACAAGCCGTTCAGGTAGCGCTGCAGCTCCGGCGCATTGACCAGCCCGAAGCCGCGGGCGCGCTGGTTGAGCACGTCCTGCGCTTCGTTGGGCCAGGTGCGCGCAACCGGCGGCGCTATCTCGCCCACGGGGCTGGTCGGGGCCTGCTTCTTGCCCATGCCGGGAATGCTCGGCAGGTCCGCCATGCTTTTGGGGATGCTTTCGCAACCGGCCAGCGGCAGCAGGGCCAGCGTAAGCGCCAGCGCGGGCAGGCGGCGCTTCAAAGGCAGGAAACGATTATTTGCACGCATCTTTACCTGCTCCCGGCGTGGCGGCAGTCAGGCTGCCGGATGCTTGCGCAACGCTGCCGCAGCTGGCCGTGGTGTCACGGCTGACGCGCACCTTCGCGCCCCGCACCCAGTACTCCTTGCCGCCGATAGCGACCTGGTAGTAGCCGGCCTGCCTGGCCTGTATCGGCAGCGGCAGTCCTGCCTCGGCGACGCTGACCTGGCGCGCGGCGTCGGTCGCGGCGGGCTGCTCGTAGAGGTCCAGCATGGTGGCGCTGGCCGGGCTGAGACTGACGATCTTGTCCTGCGCGAAGGCCGGCAACGCGGTCAGGGCGAGGAGCGTGAGCAGCGCGGGGGAGGTGCGTTTCATTGGTTTCCTTTGCGGTTTTAGGCGTGTGATGCCGGAGTCGTTGCGCTGTCGGCTGGCCACGGTGCTTTGGCCGGCAGCATCGACCCCAGCTTGTTCATGTAGTTGAATCCTTCGGCCAGCAAGGTCATGGTGACCAGTTCCACCACGGGCAGCATGCCGATGCGGAACAGGGTTTGCAGCACGGCGATCAGGGCCATGGCAGCCACGGTTTTCAGCGTCATCTTCAGCAGCCAGGCGAGCGCGTCGAGTATTACCCGGCCGATCTTCCGCAAGTTAAGCCACCGCGCCGTGACGGATGAACCGCTGTCCGGAACGGACTCCGGCTTGCCACCGAAGCCGAGCTTCTGGGTCAGCTTCCACCAGGCGATATTGACCAGGAACACCGCGAGCACGGCGAGGAACGCGGGCAGCAGCAGGTTCGGGAAATGCTCGGGCTCCCACCCGGTGCTTTGCTTGTAGTTGCCGCCATAGGTCAGCAGGTTGTCGAGCGCCATGGCATGCAGGTGCACGCCAGGGACCAGGCCGTGTACCGGAGAGTTGGCGAAGTCGTTATAGCCCGGCACATTTGCGCCCACGAACACGTAACGGCCGGCCAGCAAGGGCGCTAGCGCCTCCTCGGGCAACTCGCCCAGCTGCGCCATGGAGAGCGTGTTGTGATACGGGCATATCGGCGAGGACGGGCCCTGCATGAACTGGCGCAGCACGCCGGGAATGTACCGCGCCGCGTCATAGGCGCCCGGCTTGCAGTACGCCAGGCTGTCGGGCCGCTCGCGCTGCGGCGCGGACTTCAGGCCCCAGACCAGCGCGAGCGGCGCGGTTTCACGGCCAAGGTCGAGATGCGCGACATCCTGCGCGATGGTCATGGCGGCGCTGCGGTAGGCAGGCTGCGGCGCGCTGGCCTTGGCATCCGCTGCGCCGTCCTTCCACTCCACGCCGTCGTGGTGACGCGTGAGCCGGTAGTCCCAGGCCAGGCCGTCCAGCGTGTCGGGAGCATAGTCGACGCCGACCAGCGTGTAGCACGGCGCTTCGCCCGAAGCCGGGTCCGGCCCCAGCCCCTTGCGCACTGCCAGCTTCCCGGTCTCCGGCGACGGCAGCGCGGCGAGGAACACCGGCACCTTGAATTCGTTCTGCAGCGTGCACAGCGCCTGCCGCAGCGCCGGCAGGCCGGGGTCCTTGCGGTTCTGGCCGAAGGTAATGTCTAGCATGATGGCCTTCGGCCGGGCATTCGGGTCGCCGGCCAGGCGCAGCAGCCAGTCTGCGTGATCCTGGTAGCCGATGGGCCAGGCGCTGTCGGTGTGCTGCAGGAACTGCTGGTCGTACATCACGACCGTGATTTGTCCGCGCGCGGCGGCCGGGTACCCGACCTGCGCAGTCAACGTCGCCTGCGCTTTCGCCATGAAACGCGTCAGCACCATGTCCCGGGCATTGAGCTTGTCGCCGATGGCCAGCATGACGAGGGAGACGGTGAAAAGGATCAGGAAGGCGCAAGCCAGCGTAGGGAGGGACAGGCGCTCGCGATGCGCGGCGGGGTCGGAATAACGGAGCGCGTTAACGAAGGTTTCCTGCGCGCGGGCAGTGAATTTTGTTCTTGTCATGCGACGGCAGCGTTCTTCTTATAGTTCGAGTGCAGCTCGACAGCGAGTCCAAGCCTCCGCTGAAAAGATTAGCATGACAAGCGATGAACGGACATCGCACAAATTAACTATAGGAAATCGAAGGTTGACTGATACGGCGAAGTCCCGCCGCGTTCAGGCCCGCATGAGTCCCGCCTGCAACCCGCGCGCCTGGAGCATTCGGTCCCACACGCGCTCATGCACCGGCAGCAGCAGCACGTTGCAGATCGGTTCGAGGATGGCTGCGATGCCGCCGAATGCCATCGAGCCGGTCGCCCAGTAAATGACGCCGAACGCTACCGCCATGTGCAGCCCGGTCTGGCTCAGCTTCTCGGCGGCGCCGACGAACGCCCGCCTGGCGGCGAACCTGGCGCGGACGGCTGCCCAGGCACGTTCGTGGAAGGGCAGCAGGAGAACGTTGAGGACGGGCTCCACGAGCAGGACCAGGCCGCTGAACACGACCGAACCCGTGAGCGCGAACATGATGACGAAACCGATCGTCATGTGGGTGATGACCTGACTGAGCTTTCTTGCTGCTAATGCCATTGCCTGCTCCCTGAGTGCTTGCCTGATTTACTTGGGTTAGATGATAGTGATTCTCATTACATAGATAAAGATAATGATTTCTAAACACAAGATAGCTTTGGGCTATGCAGCGCCGAAGTTTCAATGCTGAATCGACAGCAGCGATTCTTCCCATATGGTGTATCCTGTTCCATCAAATGGAGCTTAACTATGTCGCCAGGACGTGAAATTGGAACATCAACTGCAGCCGCAAAGCAGCGCGGCGCGAGTCCAGCGCCTGGCGGCAAGCCGAGGTCGACAGCTGATGCTGAGCGAACGACTACCGGCGCACGGCCTGGCCGGGAACCGGACAAGCGGCCGGATTCCGACTTGTTCAACGAGATCGTTTCAGCAGCGCCGCTCGGCGGTTTCGCCGCGGTCCAATCCATACGGGAGGGTTATCCCGCAGCCATGCTGAAAGCTGCCAGCCGCTATTTCGGGGTTACCGATGCCCGCATCCAGGACATCGCGCGGGTGCCGGCGTCCACCGCAAGCCGGCTGGAGAAGAACGCAGCCCGGATAGACCCGGCAGCCACCGAGCGCCTGTACCGGATGGGCGCGGTGGCGCGCTTGGCCATCGACGTATTCGAAGACGAATCTGCCGCCATCGAATGGATGCGCCAGCCGAACTGCGCCTTCGACGACACCGCTCCGCTGGACCTGATGGACACCGAGCCGGGCGCCAACGCGGTGCGCCAAGTCTTGAATGCCATCGCCACTGGCGGCGTGGCTTGAGGCTTTACCGGATCACGACCAGGAAGTGGGCGCTCGACACCGCGTGCGAGGGCGCACGCCTGTACGGCGGCCGCTGGAACCCGGTCGGCTGCCCGGTCCTGTATGCAGGCGCCTCGATAGAAATCTGCGCACTGGAAAAATTTGTCCACCTGGCAGGCGCTGCGCACCCGCCGCTGGTGCTGGTCGCCATCGACCTGCCGGATGACCAGGGCCTGTTCTACCGGCCGCGCATGGCCGAGTTGCCGGCACCCGCGAGCACCCAGGAGTTCGGCCGCCGCTGGGTGCAGTCAGCCAGCGCGCTGGCCATGCTGGTGCCGTCGGCCATCATTCCCGAGTCAGTCAACGCCGTCATTAATGCACGTCATCCTGCCTACCGCGACATCCGGCTCGAGGTCGTCCGTGCCTTCACGTTCGACGCGCGGATGTTCAGGGCCTGATACCAATCCCAAGTCATGAGACGCCGAATTAAATCAGTGACCACGATCCGATCGGCCAAGTTCGTAGAAGGGTGTAATAAGCAAAGCGCATTACACCAATCGTCGATTATTGGAGTCGGCTGATGATCGACCAATGGTGTAATGCCCTCCGGTTATTACACCCTACGAATATTCGTGGCACTTTATAACTTGGGATTGGGCTGACGCGGCATCGCGGAAACGCCGTCCACTCAGTCAGACTTCATCGCGCTGGCGCCATGCGCATGGATGCGCGACACCAGCCGTTCGCGCTGACGCAGCCGCGACGCGTCGAGCAGCATGCGGCCGGCCCAGCGGTACACGTTGAAGTCGCGCACCAGCGTGCGCATGCTGCGCATGCGCGCCCGCTGCTCGGGGGCCGGCATGACCAGGCCACGGTGCAGCGCTTCCGCGCTCTGCTCGATGTGGTACGGGTTGACGATCAGCGCGGCATGCAACTCCATGGCCGCGCCGGTGAACTGGCTCAGCACCAGCGTGCCCTGCTCGTCGTCGCGCGAGGCGATGAACTCCTTGGCGACCAGGTTCATGCCGTCGTGCAGGCTGGTCACCATGCAGACGTCGGCCGCGCGGTAATAGCGGCTGACTTCCTCCTGCTCATGGTGTTCGGCCTTGAGCATGATGGGTTGATAGGTGCCGCTGCCGAAGCGCTGGTTGATGCGGTGCGCCAGCGCGCGCACCCGGGCCTCGAAGTTCTGGTATTCGTCGAGGCTGGAGCGGCTCGGCGCGGCGATCTGCACCAGCGTGAACTTTCCCATCAGTTCCGGATGCAGCTCCAGCATCCGTTCCACCGCCTGGAAGCGCTCCGGTATGCCCTTGGTGTAGTCGAGCCGGTCGACGCCTATGCCCAGCAGGTGCCCGGGCTTCAGGCCGAGCTCGTGGCGGATGGCCGCGCGGCACTGCTCAACGGTCTCGGCGCCCGCGCGCACTTCCGGCCAGGCAATCGAGATCGGATAATGCTCCACCTGGGTGAGCTTGCCGCCGTACGATACCGTCGACGCCTCCGACTCGATGCGGGTCTCCAGGTAGCGGTCCACCGTGTCGAGGAAGTTCCTGCGGTGCAGCGGCGTATGGAAGCCGAGGATGGTGCTGCCCAGCATGCCTTCGAGGATCTGGGTGCGCCACGGGCAGATGCCGAACGACTCCGAGTTGGGCCACGGGATGTGCCAGAAGGTGATGATGGTGGCCTTCGGCAGCCGCTCGCGCACCAGGCGCGGCAGCAGCGCGAAGTGGTAGTCCTGCACCAGCACGACCGGGTTGTCGGTGCGCGCCTCGGCCACCACCGCGTCGGCGAAGCGCCGGTTCACCGCGACATACTGCTGCCAGTCGGTGTAGCGGAACACCGGCCGCACATGGGCGATATGGCATAGCGGCCATAGTCCTTCGTTGGCGAAACCGTAGTAATAGCCCTGCTCTTCCTCCTTCGACAGCCAGACCCGGCGCAGCGTGTAGCTCGGGTCGCCCGGCGGCACCTGCACCCGGTCGTGCCGGTCGACGGTCTCGCGGTCGGCGCTGCCGGCGCCGTGCGCAATCCAGGTGCCGGAGCAGGCCCGCATCACGGCTTCGACCGCGGTCACCAGCCCGCTGGCCGGGCGCCGCACCTCGATGCCGTCAGGAGTGGCGACGTGGATGTAGGGCTCGCGGTTGGACACCACCAGCACTTCATCGCCGGCCAGTTCGTTCTGCAGCAGCGCGCGCAGCTTGTCCGGCGCCGACACCAGCGCGCCGCTGTCCTGCTGGCGGTCGCGCTGGTATTCATGCAGCAGGTTGCGCAGGTCGCCGATCAGGGGCGCCATCTCCGGCGGCGTCGCGGCCCCCGGCGAGCGCAGCAGGTCGCCGCGCAGCAGGCCGCGAATGCCCTTCACCCAGCCGCGCCAGCTCAGCTGCGCGATGATGACCGTGGTCGCCGCGATCACCAGCGCCAGGACCGCGAACAGGGTAAAGACATATTTGCGGGTGTCAGCGCTGCGGCGCTCGATGAAGCTCATGTCGTGCACCAGCACCAGCTTGCCCAGCACCTGCCCGTCCCGCGCCAGGTCGCTGTCGGTGACATGCACCGCGCCCTGCGGCAGGTGCACCAGCGTGCCGCCGCCCTTGGCGTCGTTGTGGCCGGCGCAGGCCAGCGACTCGGGGTAGGTCGTGGTCCGGTAGAGCAGGTTGCCAGCCGGGTCGCACAGGCCGAGCGCATAAAGCCGCTCGTCGCGCACCGCGCGCTCGAACAGCTGGGCTATCCTGCGGCGCGACTTCTGCGGCAGGTATTCGACCAGCGATTCTTCCAGCGTGCCGGCCAGCAGCTGCGAGCGGATGTCGAGGTCGCGCACGAACCAGCGCACGGTCAGCTTGTCGGTCAGCGGCACGGCGAGGTAGGCGAACAGGCCGAGGATCAGCGCCAGGGGCACGACGAAGCGCAGGGTCAGGCGCAGGGACTGGAATAGCATCGCGTGTCCTCAGGCGGCCAGGCTGGCCACGAGCGCTGTGATGTTTCCCATGGGTTCTCCAGTATCGGTGATGGGCATCCGGGCCAGGCGCCGCGAGGGCGCCGCTGGATGGCTGGGAAGCAGGCAGTGCCTGCAGGTTTGCCCTTGCTGGCGGCGGCCAGCCGGGTTGCAGGCTGCGGCTTGGGACGCTGGCCCTTCTAATCAGTAGGGACACATACTGGCCGCCGCGCAAGGACGGAACGGTCCGGCTTGGACTGTCTGTCGAGCGCAATATACATTTGCAGCAATCTATTTCGCAAGGTAATTGTTTGTTGCTCAGCAAGGACGATCCATGCAGCTTCCTGCCGGCTGGCGCAGCGTACGCGCATGGGCCTGCCATTTTCCGGCTCCCTGCAAGGGCCGCGCGCGATGCAGGTTCAGGCTCCAGCCAGCGCCTTCACTTCCCTGCTCAGCGCGCCATCGGGGTCGGCCAGTTCTTCCAGTATCGTGAAGTGGTCCCTGCCTTCCAGCGGCAGGACGCGCCCCGGCAGTCCGGCGCGCGCCGTCCCGTATTCCTCCGACTGCCGGCGCAGCTCGGGCAACTCGTCCATGCCATAGGCCAGCACCAGGGGCAGCGGGCTGTGGGACAGCCGGATGGGGCTGAGCGCCGCCGCGTCGTCCACGCCCAGGCCGAGCTTGCGGTTGATATAGGAAAGCCTGATCGGCTCCAGGTCGAACACGCCGCTGATGGACAGGCCGGCGATGACGCCCGCTTCCGCCATGCTCATGGCCGTCAGGTGGCCGCCGGCCGACCAGCCGGACACCACCATGCGGCCGGCATCGCCGCCCAGCGGTGGCGCAATCTGCCTGATGCAGCCGATGGCGCTCCGGATCTCGCCGACGATCTGCGCCAGCGTCGCCTCGGGCGCCAGCGTATAGCCCATCATGGCGACATGCACGCCGTGTGCCAGCGGGCCCGCGGCGAGGAAGCTGAAGCGTTCCTTGGCCTGCATCTGCCAGTAGCCGCCGTGGATGAAGACGAGTACGGGGCCGGGCCGGTCGGCCGGGAAATAGTCGATGCGGTTGCGTGGCGCCGGGCCGTAAGGCAGGTCCAGGTGCGCGGGATAAGCGGCGCGCAGCGTATCGCTGCGCTGCTGGAAGTCGGCCAGGATGGCGGCGCTGTCGGCCACCGCCTGGCCGTTGTTGTAGGCGGCGTCCAGCGTCGCCTGGTCCATGCCGCGGTAGATGGGGTTCATAGTGCCTCGCCTGTTTTGTGGTGGGAATAGATTACACGCAGAAAGGCTAGACAGTTTCGCGCTGGCTTGCCCAAGCCGGCCTGTAAGCGATATTGCCTGTTCCGCGCAGCGACAGTTGCCGTTGCTGTTGACGTCCCGCGCAGCGACAGTTGCCGTTGCTTGCAGCTCCGCGCAGCGACGGTTGCAGTTGTTTTTGACGCTGCCTTTGACGTGGATCCCCGTTAGACGGCGACGCGTCGCCA
>CAUQYP010000036.1:0-25304 GCA_963522035.1 uncultured Noviherbaspirillum sp.
GCAACTGTCGCTGCGCGGAGCTTAATGCAACGGCAACTGTCGCTGCGCGGAAGTGGCACTACTGGTGCAAGCCAGCAGGAACATACGCTAGCCGCCGAAGCTGGCAGGAATGCGCGGCGTGCCCACCGCAACATCGCCGCATTGCGCCCGGTGGCGCAGCGCATGGTCCATCAGCACCAGCGCCAGCATCGCCTCGGCGATCGGAGTGGCGCGAATACCGACGCACGGATCGTGCCGGCCGAAGGTTTCCACCATGACCGGGTTGCCGGCCTTGTCGATCGAATGGCGCGGCGTGCGGATGCTGGACGTCGGCTTGATCGCGATCGACACCGTGATGTCCTGCCCGGTGGAAATGCCGCCGAGCACGCCGCCGGCGTTATTGCTGGCGAATCCCTGCGGCGTCAGTTCATCCCCATGCTCGGTGCCCTTCTGCGCGACCGAGCGGAAACCGGCGCCGATCTCGACGCCCTTGACGGCGTTGATGCCCATCATCGCGTAGGCGATCTCGGCGTCGAGCTTGTCGTAGATCGGCTCGCCCAGGCCCACCGGCACGTTCTGCGCAACGACGTCGATGCGTGCGCCGCACGAATCGCCGGCCTTGCGCAGCGCATCCATATAGGCTTCCAGTTCGGGAACGACGTCCGGGTTGGCGGCGAAGAACGGGTTGTCGGGCACATGATCCCAGCCGGCAAACGGAATCGCAATCTCCCCCAGCTGGCTCATGCAGCCCTTGAACACGGTGCCGTACTGCTGGTGCAGCCATTTCTTCGCAATGGCGGCCGCGCCCACCACGGGCGCCGTCAGCCGCGCCGACGAGCGGCCGCCGCCGCGCGGGTCGCGGATGCCGTACTTGTGCCAGTACGCATAGTCGGCATGGCCGGGACGGAAGGTCTCGACGATATTGCCGTAGTCGTGGCTGCGCTGGTCCTGGTTGCGGATCATCAGCGCGATCGGCGTGCCGGTGGTCTTTCCTTCATAGACGCCGGACAGGATCTCGACGGTGTCCGGCTCCTTGCGCTGGGTGACATGGCGCGAGGTGCCGGGCTTGCGGCGGTCGAGTTCGGGCTGGATGTCCGCTTCCGACAAGGCCAGCCCCGGCGGGCAGCCATCGATCACGCAGCCGATTGCAGGACCGTGCGATTCGCCGAAGGTGGTGACGGTGAAAAGAGTGCCGAATGTGTTGCCAGCCATGATGTCGCCAGGGGAAAAGTTGAGCGTAAGCGGGCGATTTTACCAGCGTGCCCGGGCCCGCTGGCATCCACCGTCCTACTTCCAGTCGCCGCGCAGCGCCAGCACCTGCTGCCGCAGCGTGTCCGGCGTCCCCTCTGCCGGCGCCAGCGGCTCGCCTACCGCCAGCGACAGCCGCGAGCGCAGGCCGCGCCGGAACGAGCGTTCGAACGGGTTGCCGTCGCCGCGGGTCAGCAGGCTGCCCCACAGTCCGCGCAGCGCCATCGGGATCACCGGCACCGGCGTGCGGGCGACGATGTGCTGGACGCCGCTCCTGAATGCATCGATCTCGCCATCACGGGTGAGCTTGCCTTCCGGGAAGATGCAGACCAGTTCGCCGTCTTCCAGCGCCGCAGCGATCTGGTCGTAGGCCTTTGCCATCAGCGCCGGATCGTCCTTTGCCGGCGCGATCGGAATCGCCCTGGCGGCCCGGAACAGCCAGGAAATCACCGGTATGGCGAAGATCCGGTGATCCATCACGAAGCGGATGGGCCGCGGGCTGGCGGCGGCGATGACCAGCGCGTCCATGTAGCTGACATGATTGCAGACCAGCACTGCCGGCCCCGCTTCCGGTATGCGCCCGGGGTCCACCGTGTGCACCCGGTGCAGCGTGTGGATCAGCATCCAGGCAAAGAAGCGCATCAGGAATTCCGGCACCAGCAGGAAGATATACAGCGCCACGACCGCATTCATCAGCGCGGTGACCATGAAGATTTGCGGTATCGACAAGCCTGCGCCCAGCAGCACCATCGCCACCAGCGCCGCCGTCACCATGAACAGCGCGTTCATGATGTTCATGCCGGCAATGGTGCGGGACAGGTGGGCCGGGTCGGTGCGGGTCTGGATCAGCGCGAACAGCGGCACGATGTAGAAGCCGCCGAATACGCCGATGAAAATGCAGTCGAACAGGATGCGCAGGCTGCCCTTCTGCGCGATGAATTCCCGGACGTCGACCAGGTCGGTGTTCACGTAGGACAGGCTGGCCAGGAACAGGTCGAAGCCGAACACCGACAGGCCGATCGACCCGAACGGCACCAGGCCGATCTCGATCTTGTGCCCCGAGAGCCGCTCGCACAGCAGCGAACCGGCGCCGATGCCGAGCGAAAACACGGTCAGCAGCAGCACGAAGACACCATGGTCGCCATGCAGGTAGTTCTTCGCGTACAGCGGGAATTGGGCGAGCAGGATCGCGCCGTAGAACCAGAACCACGAGTTGCCCAGCACCGCCAGGAATACCGTGCGGTTCTGGCGGGTATGGCCGATATTGCGCACGGTCTCGGTCAGCGGATTCCAGTTGATGCGCAAATTGGGCGCCGGCGCCGGCGTCAGCGGCACGCCGCGGCTGGTCAGCCAGCCGAGCACGGCGATGGCGATCGTACCGAATGCCACCAGGTGCACGCCCCATGGCTTGTGCAGCACCAGCACTGCCCCCAGGATTTCGCCGAGCAGGATGCCGACGAAGGTGCCCATCTCGATCACGCCGTTGCCGCCGACCAGTTCATCGGCCCTCAGCTGCTGCGGCAGGTACGCGTATTTCACCGGGCCGAACAGGGTCGAGTGCAGGCCCATGCCGACTACCGCCGCCACCAGCACCCACAGGCTGTGGGTCAGCCAGCCAAGCGCGGCGACTGCCATGATCGCGATTTCAAGCACCTTGACGAAGCGGGTCAGCCGGGATTTCTCGAACTTGTCAGCAAGCTGGCCGGACGTTGCGGAAAAAAGCAGGAAGGGCAGGATGAAGAGGCCGGGGATCAGGTTGTTGAGCAGGCCGACATCGGTCGTGGTCCAGGTCAGCGCGTCATAGGTAATGATGGTCAGCAGCGCGGTCTTGAACACGTTGTCGTTGAACGCGCCCAGGAACTGGGTCCAGAAAAACGGCGCGAAACGGCGCTGGCGCAGCAAGGCGAACTGGCTGTTTTTTTGCATGGTCCCGTGTTTCAGGAAAACGCCGGCATCAAGGTGCCGGCGGGAAATCGAAAAGCGGATTCTAGCTCAGGCGAGCGCCTCGGCCATCGCAGTCCCGCTCAGGCACGCATTCTCGATGCGCCCCCCGCCTTCCAGCCCGCAGGAAAACCAGTCGCCGCAGGCGCCGATACGGCGACCCTCATCCCATAGGAACATGCCCGGCAGGGGTTGCAGCGCCTGCGCGTACGGCCATCGATGCACCGCGGTGTAGACCGGTTGCACCGCCGAGCCGGTCACTTCGTGGAACGCCTTCAGCAGTTTTTCCCTGGCGCGCTCCGGATCTTCCATCAGGTGTTCGACGCCCCACGCCGGCGTCGAATGCGCAACCCAGTGTTCGCCGGGCCGGCGCTGCGGCTTGGAGGCGTCGCGCGCGATCCAGCCCAGCCGTCCTCCCTGGACCCAGGCGCCGTCATAGGCCAGTCCCAGCGTATCCTGGAACGCCATCATCAGCGACCAGCACGGCGCCATTTGCAGTTGCGCGGTCTTCGCCGCCAGTTCCGGCGCCGGCTCCAGCAGCAGCGTTGCCTGGTCGGAAGGAATAGCCAGGATCACCGCGTCGAACGGCCCGGCAGTCGCGGCAATGGGCACGGTCTCGGCCTCCACCGACAGCAGCCATTGCTCGCCATGCGGCTCGATGCGGTTGACGCGCTGGCCCATCCGCACGTCCATTCCCAGCGCCAGCTGCCCGGCCAGCGAACCCATGCCGGGCACGCCGACCAGCCGCTGCTGGCCGCGGCCGGACGGCCGGGGCTTGCCGTCTTCCAGGCTGACCAGCTTGCCGGTCCACGGCGCCACCCATCCGGCCTTGCGCCAGGCCGCGGTGCGCTTCCTGAACGCCTCGCTCTGCACGGTGAAATACTGGGTGCCGAAGTCCAGCCCGCCGACCTCGGTTTCACAGGTACGGGCGCGGCCGCCTGCTTCGCCGTGTTTTTCGTAGAGGGTTACGGTATGGCGCGCGGCCTGCAGTTCGCGTGCGCAGCAAAGACCGGCGAGGCCGGCGCCGATGATGGCGATATGCATAAGTCTCCTTGAGGTTCGTGCAGATGCGCCGCTGGCTGGCTTAGCCCGGCGGCGCAAAGAAAAAAGCCGTTCACGGCGTGCGTCTGCACCATGAACGGCTCGATCGGGGCATCGCGGGCCCTACTCGTCTCCCTCGCTGGGCCAGTCGCGGATGTAGGCCTTGAGCATCTTGTTCTCGAAGCTTTGCGCCTCGAACACGGCCCGGGCCACGTCGTAGAAGGAAATCACGCCCAGCAGCGTTTTCGCATCCACCACCGGCACGTAGCGCGCGTGGCGCTCCAGCATCAGGCGGCGCACTTCGTTGATGTCGGTATCGGGCGTAATCGTGATCGGATGGTCGTCCATGTGCTTGCGCACGGTGCCGTTGCCGACCGAACCCTGGTTGCCGTGGATGGCCTTGACCACTTCGCGAAAGGTCAGCATGCCGACCAGCTCGCCGAATTCCATCACCACCAGCGAGCCGATGTCCTTTTCCGACATGGTGGCAATGGCCTGCTGCAGCGGGCTTTCAGGGGTGACGGTATAGAGGATGTCGCCCTTGACCTTGAGAATTTCCGAAACTTTCATCTCCGCCGCCTGTTGTTGTTTTACCTGACGCAATGTAGCGTAAGCAGTCTGAAAAATCCAGCAGGCCGCCGGTGGCCCGGCCCGGGCTTAACTGCTACGATGCCCGGCAATCAACAAGGAGAGAGACAGCCATGAGCGACCCCAAGTATCCGGGTTTCGACACGCTGGCGCTGCATGCCGGCGCCGCGCCCGACCCAGCGACCGGCGCCCGCGCCACCCCGATCTACCTGACCACGTCCTATGTGTTCAAGGACTCCGACCATGCGGCGTCGCTGTTCAACATGGAACGCTCCGGCCATGTCTACTCGCGCATCTCCAACCCGACCAACGCAGTGCTGGAAGAACGCATCGCCGCGCTGGAAGGCGGCGTCGCCGGCATTGCCGTGGCCAGCGGCCAGGCCGCGATGCACCTGGGCCTGGCCACCATCGCCGGCGCCGGCGCGCATATCGTGGCGTCGCGCGCGCTGTACGGCGGCTCGCAGAACCTGCTCGGCTATACGTTGAAGCGATTCGGCATCGAGACCACCTTCGTCGATCCGCGCGACATCGATGCCTGGCGCAACGCCATTCGCCCCAACACCAAGGTGCTGTTCGCCGAAACGCTGGGCAACCCCGGCCTCGACGTGCTCGACATTCCGCGCGTGGCCGAAGTGGCCCATGAGCACTACTTGCCGCTGATGGTGGACTCGACCTTCACCACGCCCTGGCTGCTGCGCCCGTTCGACCATGGCGCCGACCTGCTGTTTCATTCGGCCACCAAGTTCCTGTGCGGACATGGCACCGCGGTCGGCGGACTGCTGGTCGACGGCGGCACCTTCGACTGGCAGGCAGCGCATGACCGCACCGGCAACTTCCCGGAGCTGTGCGAGCCGTACGACGGGTTCCACGGCATGGTGTTCTCCGAAGAATCGACGGTTGCGCCGTTTTCCCTGCGGGCACGGCGCGAGGGCCTGCGCGACTTCGGCGCGGTGATGAGCCCGCACAATGCCTTTGCCATCCTGCAGGGCATCGAGACCTTGCCCCTGCGCATGGAAAGGCATGTGGCCAATGCGCGCCGCGTGGTTGAATACCTGGCCGCGCATCCGGCGGTGGAATCGGTGTCCTACCCGGAGCTGCCCGACCACCCCGACCATGCGCTGGCGCAGCGCCTGCTGCCGCGCGGCTGCGGCGCGGTGTTTTCGTTCAGCATCCGCGGCGACCGCGCCGCCGGGCGGCGCTTCGTCGAGGCGCTGACTATTTTTTCCCACCTCGCCAACGTCGGCGACGCCAAGTCGCTGGTGATCCACCCGGCGTCGACCACCCACTTCCGGGTGCCGGCGGACCAGCTCGCCGCCTCCGGCATTACCGAGGGCACGATGCGGCTGTCGGTCGGCCTGGAAGATGCCGGCGACCTGATCGAAGACCTGTCGCGCGGCCTGAAAGCCTCGCAGAAAGGGCGCTGACATGGACTACCTCGTACAGGGAATCAAGGCCTACTGCTATACCGGCGGCAAGGCCTATAACCCGTCCCAGCCGACCGCGGTCTTCATCCACGGCGCACAGAACGATCATTCGGTCTGGGTGCTGCAGACGCGCTACTTTGCACACCACGGCTATAACGTGCTGGCGGTGGACCTGCCCGGGCACGGGCGCAGCGCCGGCCCGGCGTTGACCAGCATCGAGGCGATCAGCGCCTGGCTGCTGGCACTGCTGGACGCCGCCGGCGTCGAGCGGGCCATCCTGATCGGCCACAGCATGGGCTCGCTGGCGGCGCTGGAAACCGCCGGCGCAGCACCGGCGCGGGTCGGCAAGCTCGCGATGGTCGGCACTGCCTACCCGATGCGGGTATCAGACACGCTGCTGGGCGCAGCGCGCGACGACGAAGCGCGCGCCATCGACATGGTCAATATCTGGTCGCACTCGACCATGTCGGCCAAGCCGTCCAGCCCGGGACCGGGCTTCAATGTCATGGAAGGCTCGCGCCGGCTGATGCAGCGCATTGCCGCGCGCGGCCCGGACCAGTTGTTCCATACCGACTTCACGGTCTGCAACGCCTATGCTGGCGGCGAAGCGGCGGCGGCGCGGGTCACCTGCCCCACCCTGCTGCTGCTGGGCCAGCGCGACATGATGACGCCGCCCAGGGCTGCCCGCACCGTCAGGGAAGCGATCCTGCATGCCCGCAGCATCGAGATTGCCGCCGCTGGTCATGCGCTGATGGCTGAACAGCCGGATGCGGTGCTGGAGGCGCTGTACGAATTCGCGACGGAACTGTAAGGGGCAGGAATTTGCGATGGCCGGTCAAGCCGGCCTCGGCTGGCCGTGCTGGTGAAAGTAGTCCGCCAGCGTCTGCTGCAGCCCCTGCTCGACTGCCGCCTCGACTGCCTGCGACAAGGGCATCTGGTCGGTCGCGGTAAAAACGAACATCCGGTAGACATCGGCCAGCCGGAGCTGGCCGGGATTGGCCAGCAGCGTCCAGCTGTCCAGCCCGATGGTCTGCCGCTTGCCGAACTGCACGCGGCGCCTCGGCGACTCGTGCCGGATGCGTCCGACCCAGCCTGCATCCAGCATCTGCTGCAGCAGCCGTTCCGACTCCTCGAAGCCGATGCGGGTGCGCTCGCGCAGCATGGTTGCAGACACTGCGGCCGAGTCGCCGCTGCGCGCCTGGTAAAGCACCTCCAGCAGCGACAGCGCGTCGATGAATGCGCTGCCCGGCAGCGCCACGTGCCACCAGCGCTCGTAGCGCACCACCGGCAGCGCCGCCGTCAGGGTAGCGCCCATCAGCGTGATCAGCCAGCCCAGATAAATCCAGACCAGGAACAGCGGAATCGCCGCCAGCGCCCCATACAGCACGGTATAGGTCGGAAAGCTGGCGATGAATACCGCGAACAGGCGCTTGGACAGCTCGAACGCGATTGCAGCCAGGACGCCGCCGCAGGCCGCGTCGCGCCAGTCGATGATACGGTTCGGCACCACCATGTACAGCAGCGTGAATGCACCGGCCGTCAAGGCCAGCGACACCAATGTGAACATCACGGCGCCCAGCATCGGCACCTTGAGCACCGCGCCATTGGTCGCGGCAAACAGGTAACCGGTAACCGAGATCGACACGCCGATCAGCAGCGGGCCGAGCGTGATCACTGCCCAGTATGTCAGCACCCGCTGCGCAAAAGGCCGCGCGGTGCGGACGCGCCAGATGCGGTTGAAGGTGCGGTCGACCGTGCCTATCATCGCGACCGCGGTGGCGATCAGGGCCACCGCGCCGACGGCGGACAAGCGCGTGGCCTGGCTGGCGAACTGGTTCAGGTAGTCGAGTATGGTGCTGGCAATGCCAGCCGGTATCAGGCTGCGCAGGAAGTAGCTGTCCAACGCGCGGCGGAAGGTGTCGAACAGCGGGAAAGTCGTGAACACCGCCAGCGCGATGGTCAGCAGCGGCACCAGCGCCAGCACCGTGGTGAAGGTCAGGCTGCCGGCCACCTGCGGCAGGCGCTCCTCGCGCAGGCGCCTGCCGGCAAAGCGCAGCAGGTCGCGTACCTGCACGTGGGCAAATCGGGCAAGCAGGGAGTGATCGTCTGATGGCATGCGCTGGGCCGTGTCGGCCTGGATTTGTAATACCCAAAGCCCCCTATAATACCAAGCATGAACCAGCAAGCGACCATCCTCCTCGTGCTCTACTACTCCCGCCATGGCGCAACCCGCAAGCTGGCCGACCTGATCTGCCAGGGCATCGACGGCGTTCCCGGCTGCGAAGCAAGGCTGCGCACGGTGCCTGCGGTATCGGCGGTCAGCGAAGCCAGCGCACCGGCCATCCCCGAACAGGGACCGCCCTATGTCGAACTGGCCGACCTGCGCGAATGCGACGGCCTGGCCCTGGGCTCCCCGACCCGCTTCGGCAACATGGCGTCGGCGATGAAATACTTCTGGGACGGCACCAGCGCCGAATGGCTTGCCGGCACGCTTGCCGGCAAGCCGGCCTGCGTGTTCACCTCCACCGGCAGCCTGCACGGCGGCCAGGAAAGCACACAGCTGTCGATGATGCTGCCGCTGCTGCATCACGGCATGTTGCTGCTGGGCCTGCCCTATACGCACCCCGAACTGATGACGACGGCCAGCGGCGGCACGCCTTACGGCGCGAGCCACTGGTCGGGCCTGAATGGCGACCGGCCGCTGGCGGAAGACAGCCGCACACTGGCAATTGCCCTGGGCCGCCGGCTGGCGCACACTGCACTGAAACTACGAGGCGCCTGATGGAAAGTCCTGCCCAGAAAAATTTTTACATCGGCGCGGTCGCCAGCCTGGTTGCGTTGATCGTCCTGTGCGTGGCCTGGGAAACCGTGCTGGCGCCGCTGCGCCCGAACGGGTCGTGGCTGGTGCTGAAGGTCATCCCGCTGCTGCTGCCGCTGCGCGGCATCCTCAAGCGCGACATCTATACCCTGCAATGGTCGTCGATGCTGATCCTCCTCTACCTGGCCGAGGGCAGCGTGCGCGCCTACACCGACACCGGCGTCTCGGCCTGGCTGGCATATGGCGAAATCGTACTGGTCTGCATCTTCTTCCTGTGCAGCCTGCTCTACCTGCGCCCGTACAAGAAGGCAGCGAAGACGCTGACCAGGCAAGTCATCAAGAAAGCATCGGAATCCATCAATGAATAATTTTATCGACGCATGCCGGGAAGCGATAGGCGCTTCCCATGTCATTACCAACGAAGCCGACATGGCGTCCTACCTGGTCGACTGGCGCCGCCGCTACACCGGCCGCGCCCAGGCCGTGCTGCGACCCGGTTCGGTCGATGAAGTGGCAGCGCTGGTGCGGCTGTGCACCGAGGCACGCGTGCCGATCTGTCCGCAGGGCGGCAATACCGGCCTGGTGCTGGGCAGCGTGCCCGACCAGAGCGGACAGGCAGTGGTGTTGTCGCTGGGCCGCATGAACCGCATCCGGGACATCGACCTGGTCAACAACACCATGACGGTCGATGCCGGCTGCATCCTGGCAACCATCCAGCAGGCGGCCGAAGAACGCGACCGGCTGTTTCCGCTGTCGCTCGGCGCCGAAGGCAGCTGCACGATAGGCGGCAACCTGTCGACCAACGCTGGCGGCACCGGCGTGCTGCGTTACGGGAACACCCGTGAACTCTGCCTGGGGCTCGAAGTGGTGACGGCGCAGGGCGAGGTCTGGGAAGGCTTGCGCGGCCTGCGCAAGGACAACACCGGCTACGACCTGCGCGACCTGTTCATCGGCGCCGAGGGCACGCTGGGTATCATCACCGGCGCGGTGATCAAGCTGTTCCCGCGGCCAAAGGCAACGCTGACCGCACTAGCAGCGATGCAGACCACCGACGCCGCCCTGAAGCTGCTGACCATGGCCCAGCAACACTGCGGCGCAACGCTGACCGGCTTCGAACTGATGTCGCAATTTTGCCTGGAACTGGTTGCCAAACATTATCCACAAATGCACGCGCCATTCCAGCAGCCTTACCCGCAATACGTGCTGCTGGAACTGTCCGACAATGAATCCGAAGAACACGCCATGGCAATGCTGGAGGCGCTGATCACGAGTGCGCTGGAAGAAGAGACCATACAGGACGCGGTTGTTGCCGGCTCCATTGCGCAGTCGCGCAGCTTGTGGGACATACGCGAGCACATCACGCTGGCGCAGGCGGACGAAGGCAAGAACATCAAGCATGACGTGTCGGTGCCCATCTCGCGGATAGGCGACTTCATCCGCGAGACCGACGCGTTGCTGGCAGAAGGTTTTCCAGGCATCCGCATGGTCACCTTCGGCCACCTGGGCGACGGCAACCTGCATTACAACGTGTCGCCGCCGGTCGATGTGCCGGCGGATGAGTTCATCGAACGGCAGCATGAAGTCAACCAGGTGGTGCATGACAGCGTGCACCGTTTCCACGGCTCGATATCGGCCGAGCATGGCCTGGGTGCGTTGAAGCGCGATGAAATCAGGCAGTACAAGTCAGGTGTGGAAATGCGGCTGATGGGCGTGATCAAGGACGCGCTCGACCCGCTGCACCTGATGAATCCGGGGAAGGTCCTGTAACCAGACAACGAGAGTTCTCATGCGCAATGGCATACTGCTGTCCCTGCTGATGGCAGTGTCCATGCCTGCCGCAGCCGTCTACAAATGCGAGTCGCAGGGTCATGTGACCTATGCAGACATGCCGTGCGGCCCGAAGCAGACCGCGATGCCTTCCCTGCCTTTCTTGCCACCTCCCGCCGACGCCGCGGGCGCCCGCGAGCAAGCGGCAAATGAACGCCGGCAGCTTGCTGCCATTGCAAAAAGCCGGGAAGCCGAGCGCGTTGCCAGTGAACGAGAACAATGGCGGCAAAAGTCTGACAAGGCCGGCCTTGCACATCAAAGGAAATGCGCATCGCTTGCACTGGAAAAAAAATGGAGTGCGGAAGATGCCGGATCCTTGCCCCACACCGTGTCGGAAAAAACGCAGGGCTTGAAGAAGGCCGCACGGCGCAAGGCCGAGCGCCATGCAGCGGAGTGCGGTGCGAGTTCCTAACCAATGAACTCTTTAGGCAAACAATGGTTCAATGCCAGCGGCTGCATGGAGAGAGCCTTGCTGGTACGGATCCTGGTAGAACGGATCAAGTTGACCCAGGTCCGCTCATAAGAATTTTCAATCGCATGAATATGCTTTTTCTATAATTTCTCACGTTTGAATTTGCACAATCTATTGCTCATCACGCTATTTATACTGGTGCCCTGGACACACAATTGATCAGGTGGAGTTTATGAAATGGCAAACGATCGCTATCTTCAGGTTCAACAAGTCAGAATGACCGACGCCTATAGCGAGGCACGGTCCTTGTTCGACGAAAAGCGGGAAGTATTTCTAAGGCTGAGCGAAATCAATCGCCGCCTGCGAGACTTGCAGGAACATGCGCCCGATGCGGTGGTCACTGCGCGCAGCGATGTCCCTTTCAGGAATCCTCCGGGACGGCAGAAGTCGGATAACGGCAGGTAGAACCGGGCGATTGAACGAGATGGATGTGATGAAAGAAGCCTGGCCTGCCCAGAGGGATTCGAACCCCCGACCCTCGGCTTAGAAGGCCGATGCTCTATCCAACTGAGCTATGGGCAGAACAAAACAGAATCAGGAAAGCGGTGGCAGAAATTGAAAACGGGCTGTCCAAAGACAGCCCGTTCATGTTACTGGTCGGAGTACAAGGATTCGAACCTTGGACCCCCTGGTCCCAAACCAGGTGCGCTACCGGGCTGCGCCACACTCCGAGAAGCAGAACTATACAGGATCAAAAACAGCCGGTCAATTTTCTGGAGAAATAATTCCTCTAGCAAGGAAGCCGGGCTGCAATCCTTTTGGCCATGCGTTCGGCGGTCTCCGCATACTTGGCCTCCACCATGACGCGCACCAGTGGTTCGGTGCCTGATGGACGTATCAGCACGCGGCCTTCATTGCCCAGCTCCTCTTCCACCAGGGCCTTCTCGGCGACGATGGCTTCGTTGGTACGCCAGTCGAAGCCCGGATGGACCTTCACGTTGATCAGTGTCTGCGGATACATGTCGATACCGGCCATGCATGCAGCAAGGGAGTTGCCGCAGCGGCGCAATGCCGACAGTATCTGCAGCGCCGACACGATGCCGTCGCCCGTGGTGTGCTTGTCGAGGAACAGCAGGTGGCCGGACCCTTCGCCGCCGATCAGCCAGCCTTTTTCCTGCAGCACTTCCAGCACATACCGGTCGCCGACCTTGGCCCGTGCAAAGCCGACGCCCATCTCCTTGAACGCGACCTCGAGCGCCATGTTGGTCATCAGCGTGCCTACCGCCCCGCCGACCTGGCCGGCCGACAGCCTGTCCCTGACCATGATGTAGAGCAGCTCGTCCCCGTTATAAATGCGGCCGGTACTGTCTACCATCAGCAGGCGGTCGGCGTCGCCGTCGAGCGCAATGCCGATATCCGCCTTGTGCTCCTGCACGGCACGGGCCAGGTTCTGGGGCGAGGTCGCGCCGTGCTTGTCATTAATGTTCATGCCGTTGGGCTGGTTGCCGATGGCGACCACTTCGGCGCCGAGCTCGTGGAACACGTCGGGCGCGATGTTATAGGCAGCGCCATGCGCGCAGTCGACGACCAGCTTCAGGCCCTTCAGGTCGAGTTCGTTCGGGAAGGTGCTCTTGCAAAACTCGATGTACCGGCCACGGGCGTCGTCAAGGCGCTTGGCCCGCCCCAGCTTTTCGGACGACACGCATTCCATCGGCAATTCGAGGGCTTCCTCGATGGCGGCTTCCACGTCGTCAGGCAGCTTGTTGCCCTGCGCGGAAAAGAACTTGATGCCGTTGTCCTGGAACGGGTTATGCGATGCGGAAATCACGACGCCGGCAGACAGCCGCAGCGCCCGGGTGAGGTAGGCGACCGCGGGCGTCGGCAACGGCCCGCCCAGCATTACATCGACGCCGGCCGCGGCGAAGCCTGCTTCCAGCGCTGCTTCGAGCATATAGCCGGAAATGCGCGTGTCCTTGCCGATCAGGACCACCGGCCGCTGCGAGGCCGATCCGGCCTGCGCCAGCACCTTGCCGGCAGCGTAGCCGAGTCGCATCACGAAGTCGGGCGTAATCGGTGCCTTCCCAACGAGACCGCGGACACCGTCGGTGCCGAAATATTTTCTTTTCATTGTAGGATTCCAAGTTAACTTAGTGAAATTACGACAGCGCGCGCCTAACCTTTAGCGCATCGACCGTTGCGGCGACATCGTGCACGCGCAGCAGGTCGGCGCCGCGGTCTGCTGCCACCAGCGCTGCGGCAAGACTGCCGGCGAGCCGTTCGGCTACTGTCCTGCCTGTCATCTGCCCTATCATGGACTTGCGAGATACGCCGATGAGCATGGGCAGGCGCAGGTTTTCCTTTATCAGGCGCAAGTCTTTCATCAATTGCACGTTATGCGCCAGGTTTTTTCCGAAACCAAAACCCGGATCGGCGCAGATGCGCGCGCGCTCGACGCCAGCCGCCGTCAACGCCGTCGTCGCCTGCTGCAGGAAAGCCGTCACCTCTCCCACCACGTCGTCATAGTGCGGGTCGACCTGCATGTTCTCGGGACTGTTCTGCATGTGCATGATGCATAGCCCGCAATGGGTCCGGGCAACCGCGGCGACTGCTTCCGCCGTACGAAAACCATTGACGTCGTTGATCATGTCGGCGCCGGCCAGCAAGGCCTCCCGCATGACCAGCGGATTGCGGGTATCGACCGAAAGGGGCTTGCCGCAATCGCGCAAGGCGTACAGCACGGGCAGCAGCCGCTCGAGTTCCATCTCGAGTGGCAAGGGCTTGACGCCGGGGCGGGTCGACTCGGCGCCGATGTCGATGATGTCCACGCCATCGTGGATCATCTGCTCGGCATGGGCAAGCGCACTTTCCAAAAGACTGAAACGGCCGCCGTCGGAAAACGAATCGGGGGTGACATTCAGGATACCCATGACCAGTGGATGCAAACCATCCTCAGCCAGCGGCAAATCGTAGCGGCCGCATTGCAAGATACGCTGCATAGGCTTTCCACAAAAAAATAAAGGTGGGGATTTTACTCCCCACCTTCGATCAGAACAGCTATTTGAAACGGCGTCTCGACCTGGGTCAAGCCGGCGCGGTTGCCGTCGGCGTCACGCCGCCGCTGCCGTTGTCGGTCGGACGCTTGGCCGGCACGCCATACTTGGGCAGGCGTGGCTCGCGGCCTTCCATGATGTCGTTGATCTGGTCGGCGTCGATGGTTTCCCACTCGAGCAGGGTGTTAGCCATGAGTTCGACCTTGGTCTTGTTCTCTTCCAGCAGGCGGCGCGACAATGCATACTGCGCGTCGAGGATGGTGCGGATTTCCTGGTCGACCTTCTGCTGGGTGGCCTCCGACACGGTCTTGGCGGACATCCGGCCGAAGTAGTTGTCCTGCTCCGCGTCCTCGTAGACCATGGTGCCCAGCGTGTCGGACATGCCGTAGCGTGTCACCATCGCACGCGCCAGCTTGGTCGCACGCTCGAAGTCGTTCGATGCGCCGGTCGACATCTGGTGCATGAAGATTTCCTCGGCAATACGGCCCGCGAACAGGATGGCGATTTCCTCCAGCATCTTGTCCTTGTACATGTTCACGCGGTCATGCTCGGGCAGTTGCCAGGTCAGGCCCAGCGCAAAGCCGCGCGGCATGATGGTGACCTTGTGGACCGGGTCGGCCTTGGGCAACAACTTGGCGACTACCGCATGGCCGGACTCGTGGAACGCGGTATTGCGACGTTCTTCCTCGCGCATGACAGCCGATTTTCGCTCAGGACCCATGACGATCTTGTCCTTCGCGTCCTCGAAGTCCTGCATTTCGACCAGGCGCTTGCTGCGGCGTGCCGCAAACAGCGCCGCCTCGTTGACCAGGTTGGCCAGGTCGGCGCCCGAGAAGCCGGGTGTGCCGCGGGCAAGGATGTCGGCCTTGACGTCGGGCGCGATGGGCACCTTGCGCATGTGGACATACAGGATCTGCTCGCGGCCGCGGATATCGGGCAGGCCGACGATGACCTGGCGGTCGAAACGACCCGGGCGCAACAGCGCTTTGTCGAGCACGTCGGCACGGTTGGTCGCAGCGATCACGATAACGCCGGCATTGGCCTCGAAACCGTCCATCTCGACCAGCAACTGGTTCAGCGTCTGCTCGCGTTCGTCGTTGCCGCCGCCCATGCCGGCACCGCGATGCCGGCCGACCGCGTCGATCTCGTCGATGAAGATGATGCACGGCGAATGCTTCTTGGCGTTCTCGAACATGTCGCGAACGCGCGATGCACCGACACCGACGAACATTTCAACGAAGTCCGAACCGGAAATGGTAAAGAACGGCACCTTGGCTTCGCCGGCGATCGCACGGGCCAGCAAGGTCTTGCCGGTACCTGGTGGGCCTACCATCAGCACGCCGCGAGGAATACGACCGCCGAGTTTCTGGAATTTGGTCGGGTCGCGCAGGAAATCGACCAGTTCCTGGACTTCTTCCTTCGCTTCGTCGCAACCCGCCACGTCGGCGAAAGTCACGGCATTGCTGTTTTCATCCAGCATGCGCGCCTTGGACTTGCCAAACGAAAACGCGCCGCCCTTGCCGCCGCCCTGCATCTGGCGCATGAAGAAGACCCAGACGCCGATAAGCAGCAGCATTGGGAACCAGGAAATGAAAACCTGGGACAGGAAGGAAGGCGGCTCGGGTTGCTTGACGTCGAACTTGACGTCGTTGTTGACCAGGTCACCGATCAGCCCGCGGTCGAGATTCGTCACCGTCGCCTTGATTTTCTTGCCATCCGAGGTAGTCGCAACGATGGTGCGGTCCTCGATGGTGGCATCCTTTATTCGTTTTGCCTTTACCTCGTCGAGGAAGTCCGAATAAGGGATGGGCGTCGCCCCGCCAGCCATCCCGCGGTCGTCGAACTGTTTAAAAACAGTGAAGAGGACCAACGCTATGACCACCCAGATGGCGGCTTTGGAAAACATATTGTTCACTAGAACTCCTTGGGGCTTGGAAGACCCTTATACGCGTTCGCAAATTCTACCCGCATTAAAGGCCGCTTACTAGGCACGATATCGGGCTAAAAACCCCCGATATCAAGGGTAAATACCCGCTGCTTCCTTGTTTAAACGGGGTTCTTGAGCGTTTTGCCAAGTAAAAAAATCTCGGAAGATTTGTCCCGGCTTGCTTTCGGCTTCTTTTGGATGACCGTCCTGAACTCGCCCCTGAACTTCATCAGCAGTTCGTTAAAGCCTGTTCCATTGAAACATTTGACGAGCAGCGCCCCTGAAGGTTTCATATGGGCACGCGTGAATTCGAGCGCCAGGTCGATGATGTGTTCGACCCGCGCAGCATCGGCAACCGCGATGCCGGACAGGTTCGGCGCCATGTCGGAAAGCACCAGGTCAACCTTGCGGCCGGCGAGGATTTGTTCCAGCTGGGCCAGCACCACCTCTTCCCGGAAATCGCCGAGGATAAACTGCACGTCGGCAATCGGCTCCATCGGCAGCATATCCAGGCCGATGATCGTGCCATTGATGCCACCGTTCTCCGCACCGGCAAGCTTTTGCCGCGCATATTGGGACCAGCTGCCAGGCGTGCTGCCCAGGTCGACAATGATCTGGCCGGGCTTGATTAACTTCTCGGTCTCGTCGATCTCCTTTAATTTATAAGCAGCGCGGGCACGATATCCTTCCTTCTGCGCGAGCTTCACATAGGGGTCGTTAATGTGGTCGTGCAGCCAGTTTTTGTTTAATTTGTTCTTTGCCATTCGCGTAGAATACTGCTTTTAAAGGATTTTTATGTTGAAACTCACTCCCGCCGAGCGCAGCGAACTGCGCTCACAGGCCCACGGACTCAAGCCCGTCGTACTGATCGGAGACGCCGGCCTGACGCCCGCAGTCATGAAGGAAATCGACGCCGGGCTTAATGTGCATGGCCTGATCAAGGTGAGGGTATTTGGCGACGACCGCGACGCGCGGCTCGGCATGTACGAAACCATCTGCGCCGAACTCGGCGCCGCGCCGGTCCAGCACATCGGCAAGCTGCTGGTGATGTTCCGGCCGAAAAAAGAAGACGAAAAGCAGCGTTCGGACAGGAAAGGTCCGGGCATGCGCGAAGTCACCATCGTCAAGCCCAGCCCCAGCGGCACCAAGCGGCCATCGGTTACGCGGGTACTGCTCAAGGGAAACGAGCGGGTTACTGCCGGCGGCAACATCAAGCGTGCAAAGCCGCGTCAGTCCAGCCAGAAAAAAACCTCATTGGGTCGTTGATCCATGCGGTTCGCCCGGCGAGGCGTACCGGAAATGTCCGGTAGCGCCAGCCAGGCAGCAGGCCTGGCATTCGTCCAGGCAGATCGTCAGATATAGCGGACTTCCAGCACTTCGTACTCACGGACGCCGGCGGGCGCCTGCACCTCGACGACATCGCCTGCGGACTTCCCGATCAACGCACGTGCGATCGGGGACGTAATGGACACCTTCTTTTCCTTCAGGTCAGCTTCGTCGACACCGACGATCTGGTAAGTCACTTCGTCCCCGCTTTCCATGTCTTCCAGGCGGACTGTCGAACCGAACACGATACGGCCCTCAGCGTCGAGCAGCACCGGGTCGATGATCTGCGCGGCGCTCAGCTTGCCTTCCAGGTCCGCGATCCGGCCTTCGATAAAGCTCTGGCGCTCCTTGGCGGCGTCGTACTCGGCGTTTTCGGACAGGTCTCCCTGCGCCCGGGCTTCCGAGATCGCATTGATGACTGCCGGGCGGTCTTTTGTTTTCAGGCGGGCAAGTTCTTCCTTGAGAAGTTCTGCGCCGTATTTGGTGATGGGTACTGAGCTCATATTTTTGACCGATAGAAATGAAAACCACAGGGGCCACAATGAAGATTCCCCGGCAAGCCGGGGAATGCTGTGCGTTGTGGCCGCTGTGGCCTTGGGTTGAATCGCGGGGCTAGTTTAAGGTGTTATGCAGGCCTTGTAAATCATAGGCATGCAACTCGTCGAGGTGGGCCATGCCCTCGACCGCGGCTTCCGCGCCGGCGATCGTGGTGTAGGTCGTGACCCTTGCCGCCAGCGCCGAGGTGCGGATTGCGCGCGAGTCGGTAATGGCATTGCGCTTCTCCTCGACCGTGTTGATCACCAGCGCGATTTCCTGGTTCTTGATCATGTCGACGATATGCGGCCTGCCTTCCGCCACCTTGTTCACCACGGTAACCGGGATGCCGGCGGCGCTGATGGCTGCCGCCGTGCCCTTGGTCGCAACGATGGAGAAGCCGATGTTGACCAGGTCGCGCGCGACCTGCACCGCACGCGGCTTGTCGCTGGCCTTCACGCTCAGGAACACCTTGCCCGAACTCGGCAGGCGGATGCTGGCGCCCATCTGCGACTTGACGAAGGCTTCGCCAAAGGTCTTGCCCACGCCCATGACTTCGCCGGTGGACTTCATTTCCGGTCCGAGGATGGTGTCCACGCCCGGGAACTTGACGAACGGAAACACCGCTTCCTTGACGCTGAAGTACGGCGGCACCACTTCGTGCATGATGCCCTGGCTGTCGAGCGACTGGCCGACCATGCAGCGCGCGGCGATCTTGGCCAGTTGCAGGCCGGTCGCCTTCGACACATAGGGCACCGTGCGGGAGGCGCGCGGGTTCACTTCCAGCACGTAGACCACGTCCTGCAGCTGGCCGTCGACTTCCTTCTGCTGGATGGCGAACTGCACGTTCATCAGGCCGACCACGTTCAAACCCTTGGCCATCAGCGAGGTCTGGCGCTTGAGCTCGTCGATGGTGGCCTGCGACAGCGAATACGGCGGCAGCGAGCAGGCCGAGTCGCCGGAGTGGACGCCGGCCTGTTCGATGTGCTCCATCACGCCGCCGATGAAGGTGCGCTTGCCGTCGGACAGGCAGTCGACGTCGACTTCGATGGCGTCGTTCAGGAAGCGGTCCAGCAGCACCGGCGAGTCATGCGACACCTTGACCGCTTCGCGCATGTAGCGCTCGAGGTCACGCTGCTCGTGGACGATTTCCATCGCGCGGCCGCCCAGCACATAGGACGGGCGCACCACCAGCGGGTAGCCGATTTCCTGCGCCAGGCGCAGCGCGTCTTCCTCGGTGCGCGCGGTGCGGTTGGGCGGCTGGCGCAGCGCCAGGTCCTGCAGCAGCTTCTGGAAGCGCTCGCGGTCCTCGGCGGCGTCGATCATGTCGGGCGAGGTGCCGACGATGGGCACCCCGTTGGCTTCCAGGTCCAGCGCCAGCTTCAGCGGGGTCTGGCCGCCGTACTGCACGATCACGCCGTACGGCTTTTCCTTGTCGACGATTTCCAGCACGTCTTCCAGCGTCAGCGGCTCGAAGTACAGCCGATCGGAAGTGTCATAGTCGGTGGAGACGGTTTCCGGGTTGCAGTTGACCATGATGGTTTCATAGCCGTCTTCCCGCATCGCCAGCGCCGCATGCACGCAGCAGTAGTCGAACTCGATGCCCTGGCC
Organism: uncultured Noviherbaspirillum sp.; assembly: GCA_963522035.1. Taxonomy (GTDB): domain Bacteria; phylum Pseudomonadota; class Gammaproteobacteria; order Burkholderiales; family Burkholderiaceae_D; genus Noviherbaspirillum_A. The sequence goes on from CAUQYP010000036.1 coordinate 19,727, forward strand.
GATGCGGTTCGGTCCGCCGCCCAGCACCATGATCTTCTTGCGATCGGTCGGGCGCGATTCGCACTCTTCCTCGTAGGTCGAATACATATAGGCAGTGTCGGTGTCGAACTCGCCGGCGCAGGTGTCGACCCGCTTGTAGACCGGGCGGATATTGAGCGCATGGCGCCTTTCGCGCACGGCCTTGTCGGTGGTCTTCAGCAGTTTGGCCAGGCGGCGGTCGGCGAAACCCTTGCGCTTCAACTGGAACAGGACGTCCTTCTCCAGGCCTTCCAGCGCCTGGGTTTCCAGCCACAGCTCGATGTCGACGATTTCCTTGATCTGGGCCAGGAACCACGGGTCGATATGGGTCAGCTGCTGCACTTCTTCCAGCGTAAAGCCCTGGGCGAACGCGTCGCCGACATACCAGATGCGGTCCGGGCCCGGCTCGCCAAGCTCTTCCTCGATCACTTCGCGGTCGGTGGTCTTCTCGTTCATGCCGTCGACGCCGACTTCCAGGCCGCGCAACGCCTTCTGGAAGGATTCCTGGAAGGTGCGGCCGATCGCCATCACCTCGCCGACCGACTTCATCTGGGTCGTCAGGTGGCTGTCTGCCTGCGGGAATTTCTCGAACGCAAAGCGCGGGATCTTGGTGACGACATAGTCGATGCTGGGCTCGAACGAAGCCGGCGTGGCGCCACCGGTGATTTCATTGCGCAGCTCGTCCAGCGTAAAGCCGACTGCCAGCTTGGCTGCAACTTTGGCAATCGGGAAACCGGTAGCCTTGGAGGCCAGCGCCGACGAACGCGATACCCGCGGGTTCATCTCGATGACGATCATGCGGCCGTCTTTCGGATCAACCGCGAACTGCACATTGGAGCCGCCGGTGTCGACGCCGATTTCACGCAGCACCGCCAGCGAGGCGTTCCGCATGATCTGGTATTCCTTGTCGGTCAGCGTCTGCGCCGGCGCAACCGTGATGGAGTCGCCGGTGTGCACGCCCATCGGGTCCAGGTTCTCGATTGAGCAGACGATAATGCAATTGTCCGCCTTGTCGCGAACCACTTCCATTTCGTACTCTTTCCAGCCGATCAGCGACTCTTCGATCAGCAGTTCGCTGGTCGGCGACGCTTCCAGGCCGCGCTTGCAGATTGCCTCGAATTCCTCGGCGTTGTAGGCGATGCCGCCGCCGCTGCCACCCATCGTGAACGACGGCCGGATGATGGACGGGAAACCGAGTTCCCGCTGCACTGCCCAGGCTTCGTCGAGGCTGTGCGCGATGCCGGAGCGGGCTGAACCCAGGCCGATCTTCGTCATCGCTTCCTTGAACTTGGAACGGTCTTCCGCCTTGTCGATGGCTTCCGGCGAAGCGCCGATCAGTTCGCACTTGTACTTGTCGAGCACGCCGTGCCGGTGCAGGTCCAGCGCGCAGTTCAACGCAGTCTGTCCGCCCATGGTCGGCAGGATCGCGTCCGGGCGTTCCTTGTCGATGATGCGTTCGACCATCTGCCAGGTGATCGGCTCGATATAGGTGACGTCGGCCATTTCCGGGTCGGTCATGATGGTCGCCGGATTGCTGTTGACCAGGATGACGCGGTAGCCCTCCTCGCGCAGCGCCTTGCAGGCTTGCGCGCCGGAGTAGTCGAATTCGCAGGCCTGGCCGATGACGATGGGACCGGCGCCGATAATCAGGATGCTTTTAATGTCGTTGCGCTTAGGCATTTTTGTGTTTCTCCATCATCGCCATGAAGCGATCGAACAAGGGGGCTATATCCATGGGGCCGGGCGAGGCTTCCGGGTGGCCCTGGAAGCAGAATGCCGGCTTGTCGGTGCGCTCGAAACCCTGCAGCGAGTTATCGAACAGCGAGACATGCGTGACACGGCAGTTGGCCGGCAGCGTGGCCTGGTCCACCGCAAACCCGTGGTTTTGCGAGGTAATCATGACCTTGCCGCTGTCGAGATCCTGCACCGGATGGTTGGCGCCATGGTGGCCGAACTTCATCTTCAGCGTCTTGGCACCCGACGCCAGCGCCATCAACTGGTGGCCGAGGCAGATGCCGAAGGTCGGAATGCCGCGCTCGATCAGTTGCTTGCTGGCCTTGATCGCGTAGTCGCAGGGTTCCGGGTCGCCGGGGCCGTTGGACAGGAAGATGCCATCCGGCTTCAGCGCCATCGCCTCTTCCGCCGTTGCCTGCGCGGGCAGCACGGTGACCTTGCAACCGCGTTCGGCCAGCATGCGCAGGATGTTGTACTTGATGCCATAGTCGAAGGCGACCACGTGGTATTTCGGCGCGGTTTGCTGGCCTGTGCCCTGCCCCAGCTTCCACTCGGTCTCGGTCCAGACATAGGATGTCTTCGTCGACACGACCTTGGCCAGGTCCATGCCGGACAGGCCGGGAAACGACCGGGCAAGCGCCAGCGCGTCTTCGACCGAGGCGTCGGCGCCGGCCAGGATCGCGCCGTTCTGCGCGCCTTTTTCGCGCAGCAGGCGCGTCAGGCGGCGGGTGTCGATGTTGGCAATGCCGACCACGTTCTGCGACTTCAGGTAGTCGGACAGCGTCTGGGTGGAACGGAAATTGGAAACGCGGATGGGCAGGTCGCGGATGATCAGGCCGGCGGCGTGGATGCGGTTCGATTCGGCATCTTCGGCATTGATGCCGGTGTTGCCGATGTGCGGATAGGTAAGCGTGACGATCTGGCTGTTATAACTGGGATCGGTAATGATTTCCTGATAGCCGGTCATCGCCGTGTTGAACACGACTTCGCCTATGGTCTGGCCGGAAGCGCCGATCGACACGCCCTGGAAGATCGAGCCGTCTGCGAGCGCTAGGATGGCCGGTACTGGTTGGCCCTGGAAAAATGGCGGCAAGGGTAACTCCTGAGATGGTTACCGCCGCTGCGCTGGGCCTGGACACCGGTCCGCAATCCGCCTGCGAAGTGGCGCAAGGAACGTGGATAAGATGGTCTAGGAACGGGATGGAAGGGTAGGCGCTACGGCGGAAAATATTTTAGCTAAACCGCAGAATTATAGCCGGTTGCGCCCCTGCCCGGCAAGGAGGTTTGCCGCGTCCGGGCAGGGCGGCAGGGTCCTGCCCTTGCCAGCCAAGATGTTCGCCGCACAGTGCACAGGGCTGAATCTTTCCTGTTGTCCACGTAATCGTGCCCGGCAAAACTACTGCCAGCAATCCGCGCCGTAGGTCCGGTTCGGAATCGCTCAGCTTGTTTTCAGGCTTCTTTGTTGAAGCAAGGTCGGCAGGTCTCGTCGCGAGTGGCAGACTGGACTGCTTCAAATCCTCTCTTGCACCGGCAAGGATTTCAACTCTCGCTGTCGTCTTTTCCAAGAAGGTCAAAGGTGTCGTCTACGCTCGTCCACGATCTCGTTCAGACCAGCCTTGTCGAAAGGGCGCAGCCAACCCGCCGCGCCGTTCGACCATCACTATCTCAAATCTTGAGCGCCGCGATGCCTGCCTTGGCGATCTGCACGTCTTCCGACGACTTCACGCCCGACACACCGACTGCGCCGACGCACTGGCCGTCGACCGTGATGGGCACGCCGCCTTCGAGCATGCCTTCGAGGTTGGGCGCGGTGATGAAGGAAAAGCGGCCGTTGTTGATCATGTCTTCATAGACCTTGGTCTCGCGGCGGCCGAGGGCTGCGGTACGCGCCTTGGCCGGGGCGATATGGGCCGAGATCGGCGCTGCGCCGTCAAGACGTTGCAGCCACAACAGGTTGCCGCCATCGTCGACGACGGAAATGGTGACTGCCCAGTTGTGGGTGAGGGCTTCGGCTTCAGCGGCGGCGGCGATTTTTTTGACATCTTCCAGGGTCAGCACTTGCTTGGACTGCATCTTGGCTCCTTATCGAGAAAGCGGGGATTGTACGATTTTATTCAGTGGGAAAGGCAGATTCTTCCATCGGCCCGACCGCACCCTGGAATGCGCGCGCCTGCCCTGCCTGGCTGCGCCTGCGCCTGCGCGCCGCGTCCCACAGTTCGTGGAGCGCAGGCGCTCCTGCCGGGCTGGCTGCCCCGTCGGCAATGGTGGCGACGCCGCAGCAGATGACCGCCGCACCGGACTCGCCGCCTTCTCCCGTCTGCACCGCGCGCGCCGCGTCGCACAGCCTCCCGGCAAAACTGCGGGCTGCTGCCGTGTCGAGGCCGGTGCTGGCGACCGTGAACTCGGACGCCCCGGTGCATGCCAGCAGGTCGGTCTGGCGGATCGCGGGCTTCAGGCCGGCCAATAGGCGTTCGGCCGGGCCAGCATCCCCGGAAACCGCCAGGTTCAGCAATGCAAAACTTTCCTGGCGACGCAGCGCTTGCGCAAACAGGCGTGCGGCGCCGGACTGGAATGCGTAGGGCGACAATGCGGAAACGTCGCCTTCCATCGCGACATGGCGTCGCTGCGCGCCCACCAGCTGGGCCAGCAGGGTCATGCGGGATAACAGCTGGGCCGTCGGCATTCCCTTGGTGATCAGGTCGGTCGCGCCCGCCTCTATCGCCTGGCGCCGCTCATCCGCGTCGTCGGTGCCGGATACCACCACTACCGGCATTTCACGCAGGTGCTCGGAACGCGACCCGCGCATCCGGCGCAGCAGGCCGTAGCCGTCGAGTCGCGGCATGGTCAGATCGGTAATGAGCAGGTCGACCGATTCATGGCGCAACAGGTAAGCCCAGGCTTCTTCGCCGTCGAGCGCTTCGGAAAATTCGAACAGGTCCGAAAGATGCTTGGACAAGGTTGCCCGAACGATGCGCGAGTCGTCGGCAATGAGTACGTGCGGCCTGGAAAAGCAGTCTGCTGCGAGATCCGGTGCCATGTGCCGCCCCTATAGACAGGAAAAAGATAGTTACTCAGGAGCAATTTTCCTTTGACAACGTGTAGGACAATCGCTTACATTCCATCCCTTGCATGGTACAAGCTAGAAATAATGACAGTCAAACGCTCAAGATTTTCTTCTTTGCTGATCGCGCCCATCCTGCTGGCGGCGTCGCTTGCCGCCATGCCGGTGGCATGGGGTACCGAGCAGGTCCACGCCGAGCGCAATGCCGCGATGAACGTGCTGCACAACTTCACCGACCGTGCATCCGACCTTGCCATCCGCGCGATGGCCCTGGTCGGCATACGGTACCAGTACGGCGGCAACACGCCGGAAAACGGCCTCGACTGCAGCGGCCTGGTGCGCTATGTGTTCAAGCAGGCATGGGGCGCAGAGTTGCCGCGCACGTCGGAAGAAATCAGCCGCGTCGGCACCAAGGTGGACAGCCAGGACCTGCAGCCCGGCGACCTGGTGTTCTACAACACGCTGCGTCGCGGCTTTTCGCATGTCGGCATTTATCTGGGCGACAACAAGTTTATCCATTCCCCATCTGCAGGCAATTCAATCCGCATTGAAAGCATGGACATTGCCTACTGGAAGAAGCGCTTCAACGGCGCCCGCCGCATCAACGATCCGGAGCAGAACTAGGCTTTCGCCGCCTTGAGCATTTTCATGCTGACTTGCGCCAGATGCGCCACTTCTGCGCAGCGACAGCTGTCGTTGCTTTTGACGTTCGCGTAGCGACAGTTGCCGTTGCCGTTGCCGTTGCCGTTGCCGTTGCCGTTGCCG
>CAUQYP010000037.1:0-25300 GCA_963522035.1 uncultured Noviherbaspirillum sp.
GATTTCGGCACCAGCGACGTGTCGCCATCGACGGGGACCCACGTCAAAAGCAACGTCAAAAGCAACGGCAACCGCAACCGCAACTGTCGCTGCGCGGAAGTGGCGCTTCTGGCGCAAGCCAGCATGAAAATGCTCTAGCGCAAGCAACGATGACGGCATCGCCGACGCAGCGTTACAAATTCGGCCCCTTGCTGGCGAACATCGGGCTGAACAGCCTCGACACCGGCTCCGGCGCACGTTCATCGGGTTTGACGCCCGGGTTCGCTGTCGGAACGTGGATGGTCTGGCGCGTCCCGCGTTCCAGCGCATGTTGATTTTCCTTGCCGATGACCGAGCTTACCCAGGCCTTGCGCCGCACGTCCCTGTCCTGCGGCAGTTCGGGTGTACGCTCCCCTACTGCGCCAGGGGCCGATGCTGTAGCCGGTGGCCGCTGCTGCGGTCTTTGCAAATCCAGCCAGGCAGTCGTCGTCGTCGAGGTCATGGTGGCCGTCGCCGTCGCATGGACAGGCTGGAATGCCGTGCGGTTTAGCAGCCGTGACAGGGAATTGGGTTTGTCGTGCGTATCCTCATAGCGCGCTTCCAGACCGGTGCAGAGCCGCTTTGCGCCTGGCCCGGCCAGCGCGTCGCCGCCGCGCTTGCGCTGTACACCTCTTGGCGCATCGGGATGAACAGGGGGCGTGCCTGCAGGACTTCGGTCCTTGAGAGAATGCGGCTTGTCGAACAAGCTGTTGCCCGCCGTTTGATCCGGTGTTCCGGGCGCCTGTAGCGCCGTCTGCGACGCCGCCTCCTGGCATGCGCTGTCCACATCGAGTTCCGACGCCAGCGGCCTTCGCAAGATGGCCGGGCGCTCGCGTATGGTTTCGTTCTTCGCGATGGAAAAAGGGGAAATGCCGATAGCGTACCCTGGGCCGGACTGCATTCGCCCGACTGTTTTACCGCCATCGGCGTGAGCGGCTACCCTGGTGTTTTCAGGAACGTCGGCGATGATCCGCGTATGGCCTTCAATTTGGGCGTTAGCGCCTATCGAGATGTCGTCGTCCACCTTGATGCATGGTCCGAACCGGACGTTCTTGCCTATACGAACATGTTCCCCTATCCAGTTTTCCGCGCTGAACGACACGTTGTCATCGACCGTCGAGTTCTCGCCGATCCGCAAGTTTCCCCCAACGCGGGTGCCGCGCGGGAGCTTGCACCTGACAGAGAACGACGAAATAGTAGCCCCTTCGGTAAGGATCAGTCCCGGGCCGAACGACAGTCCCCTGCCGATCCGCACGTCGTGCATGATCGTCAGCGGGCCGTCGAAGCGCGTATGGGAGGCGATGGACACGTCGCCATGCAGGACCGTGCCCGGCTTCAGGCGGGTCTCGGCGGTGATGGCGCAGACCCGGACGTGAGCGCCCCTGGCAACCGTGACCCCGGCGGGGATGATCACGCCTTTCGCGATAACCGGGTCGGCTGTCGGCGTGGTGGATGTCGCGGCAGGCGGCGTGCCGGGAGCAGGCGCTTCGATCGTGGCAGCGCCCACGTCCGTCCACTTCCACGGCTTCCTGTGGCCGACCGGGCTGGCGCAATGCGCATCAGCTGGCGCTTCAGTGCCGGCCAGGCCGCACTTTGCCCGCCATTGCTCGAATTCACCCAGGCAGTTTTGCAACAGCTTGCACCGGAACCTGTTTTGTCCCGCGCCGTAGCTTGCAACGTGGTCTTCATACGTCTCCAGCAAGGTCTGCAGCCTTACCAGCGAAGGCGCCTCGGCCGTCAGCGCGAAAACCGGCTGCAGTTCCTTTAAATGGCCGCTGGCGCCGGCCTCCAGCATTTGCAGCCCAATCTTCAACATCAGCGACAGGTGATCGTTGAGCAGCGCCCTGGCCGACGTGGCTTCGTGTTGCCAGTCGTCGGCGCTGCACGCGAAATGCTGCATGCCATCTTTTTCGAAGAGAAATCCGGGCGCGCGCTTCTCCTTGTAGGCAGCAGCATGCTCGACATCCCTGACGATGGCGTACTTGCCGCGCTGCTCGGCATCGATCGGGTAACGGCTGCCGAAATAATCGAATACCGTGCGCGCCGGTAGCGCAACCATGCCGGCAGAGACGCCCCATGCAGCCAATGCATCGTCCGGAAGCGCCAGCGCGTCCCATTGCACGGGCACGAGTTTCAACGCAGCGTTGATTGCCGGCAGGCGCATGCGCAAGGCCTGCACCAGCAGCGACATGGCGTTTCCGGCCAGCACAAGCCAGTCCTCGCGGTCGAGCGTGAGGCCATGCTGCGCATTGCCTTTCACCGGAACTGCGGCGCCCGGTTCACGCGCAGGAATGGCAGGTGACGGGTAGTTGCCCGATTCCGCGCATGCATCTATCACGGCATCCAGCGCATGCGCATCGCGGTAGCGCGCCGTCATGCGCTGGCCATCCGGCGCGCACCGGTCGAGGAAGTCGAGCACGATCTGCAGGTCGGGGTTCTTGTGGCAAAGCTGCGTGGCGTTGTTGGGCATGACGTGCTCCTGGATTGATCGGCTGCGGCGGGCATGCGCCAGGCTGGCGGCCATGCCGGCATGCTGGGTAACAGCAGATCGGCCAGGTTCCGGCACGGACAGGACGCGTGCGCGGCAAATTGCGTGCAATAGATTTTCGTCAAGCCGGTGCGCATCGTCACCGCTGAAAAAAAGCGCGCCGGGACAGGCAAGGCGGCGTTCGTTACGGCCTGCGGCAGCCAGGCAAATTACCGGCGCCGGCCGTCCTGCATCGCTACGCGGCGTAGCCCTCGACGATGAACAGGCGTCCTATCGAGTTGGCCTGCCTGATTTCCCTGGCGTGTGTATATTCGGGCGACGCGTACCAGGTCCGGGCCTGTTCCATCGACGGGAATTCCACCACGACGGTGCGCCAGTTTTCATTGTGCTGCTCGTCACTGCCTTCGAACTGTGTGCGCTGGCCGCCCCGCGCCAGCCAGGTTCCCCCGTACTGGGCCAGCGAAGCGGTGGACAGTGCACGGTAGTCGGCATAGCCCTCGGGATTGGTCACTTGTATTTCGGCGACGACATACGCTTTCGGCATGGGGCTACTCCTGGAAGAAGGGGCCGCTCGCGGGCGGCCGCAGGTTCAGTGGACAAGGTGGCGGCCGTTTGACGCCCGGCCGGTGCGCTCGATTATAGGACAGCGAAACGCCGCGCATGCCGGCGCTGGAGAGCCGGGAGCGCCAGCCTTGACGGTCACTGCGGTACAGCGCAATAGTTGGCGAAAAGAGTGAGGCGGCAGCCTTGCCGACCTGCCGCCGGCGTGTACCGGGGGCAAGGTTGCCGTTTTTGCGAGCGATGTGTCAGAACTGGTAGAGCACGCTTGCGGTGACGAGGTTGATGTTCTTGCGGCCGTCGAGGTCATAGACGGCGCGACGCAAGTGCTCGTATTCGACGCGGCCGATCAGGTTGTCGGTGAACCGGTATTGCGCGCCCGCGCCGGCAAGCAATCCTTTGTTGTTCACTGAGCCGGCCGTGACCATACCCGGCACATTGATGTCGTATTTGTTCTTGGTGGTATGCGCGCCGATCTTGCCGAACAGCTCGACTGCCTTGGTGACAGGGTAAATGCCGAGCGCGGCAATGGTAAGGGACCGGGTCTTGCTCAACAGGTAGTCATCGTTGAACGTGGCCTTGGTCCGGCCGGTGTCGCCGTAGCTGGATTCGATCGCCAGGTTGGGCATGATCTGGTAGCCGGCCAGCAGTTTGAAACCGACACGCGATTTGGAACAGTCGTCGACGTCATGGCAGTCCGTTCGCTGGCCCGCGTAGCCGACACCGGTGCCGAGGTAGAAACCGGACCCTTTTTCCGCCAGTGCGGTGGTCGATGCAAGGGCGAGGACGGCAAATGCCATTGCCGAAAGAGCTGATGTTGGCTTCATTGATTTTCCCTGGAATGTTGCCAGCGAGATGCTGGAGCAGCGATTCTAGGTTTGCCGGAGAGCAGGATTTCAGCCGAGCATCGATTGTTAATGAAGAGTTTTCATTCCGGTTGAATAATAACAACAATGTCATAAGACATTGTTTGATAAACGAATTTTTGTACGAACGCTGGTATTTTCGCGACAAAGTTATCGGTCTACCAGCATCCCGTCCTCAAGCACCGCCGCACCTGCCTTCACCAGCTGCGCCGCCGTCCAGTCGGCCAGCGCATCCGGGTCCATCTGCAGGTGATGGCGGTTGGACTTGACCAGCAGCGGCACGTCGCGCATCCATTGCTGCAGTTCTGCCATCGTGGCGCGCCGGCGTTCCAGCAGCCGGAACTTGACCAGCACCTTGATGCCGTTCTGCGCATTGCGCACCGGGTCGGCCGCAAGGTAATCGAGGCGGCGAAACGCCCGTTCCAGCGCGCCGGCAACGTCGGCAAACGGCGCGCCATGGCCGGGGATGACCAGGCGCACATCGAGCGCGGCGATCTGCTCCAGCGTCGCGCGGGCTTCCGCGAACCCCGACTCGCCTTCCAGTTCGGGGAAGATGACGCCGAAACCGTTTTCCCACAGCGCGTCGGCAGAAATCAGCAGGCGCTCGGCCGGGCAATACAGGATGACCGAATGCGGGTCGTGGCCGGGCGCGCCCAGCACCTGCCATTCGAGCGCGCCGAGCATCAGGCGGTCGCCGGCGGCGATGGTGGCGTCGAAGCCGAAGCGCGGGCAGTGCTGGCCGGTGGCGACATAGCTCAGCGCCGCGTCGTCCCAGTCGCGTACGGCGCGCGCTTCCGCCTCGGGAATCAGCGTGCGGCAGCCATAAGCCTGCTGCAGCGCGGCGTTGCCGCCGCAATGGTCGGAATGCGTGTGGGTATTGACCAGCAGGTCGAGCTTCTGCCCGCGCAGCAGGTGCGCGACCAGTTCCAGCGTCTGCGGCGCATGAGTGGCATAGCCGCTGTCGACCAGCGCGTTCTGCCCGTCGCCAAGGAACAGGATATTGTTGGACGACAGCCAGCCGCGCTGCAGCACATGCATGGACTCGGGCAGGCTCATTTTTTCATCTGGTAGGCAACGGAGATCCTGGCGAACTCGACCAGTACATCGCGGCTGCCGCCGTTGAATGTCACGAACGCGGTGCCGGTGCGCACCACCAGCCGCGGCGGGAACAGCCAGGTGAAGAAAGGTATGCCGATCATCCTGACACTGCGCACGTCATGCCATTCGACTTCGCGGTTGAACATCCAGGTCTGGCGTATGCCGCGCGTGTCGATCACGACGACCGAGCGCAGGAACCAGTAATAGCTGATGCCCAGCATGACGGCGGCGCCGAGCAGCAGCAGTTGCACCGCAAGCCCGTATTGCAGCAGCGGGTAACGCAGTCCGACGATGATGCCGTAGCCGGCCAGCACTGCGCACACCACTGTTGCGAGCAGCTTGAAACCGGGGCCGTAGGCCGGGCCGGTGACGGTGGCGGCGGGTTGGTAGAAACCTGTCTGCATGGTCCCGCCTTATGCCGCGTTGCCGTCGAACAGCGCATGGCGGCGCTGTTCGATCGCGCGCCAGACTGCGCGCCGCTCGTCGTCGGACGCGGAACCCCAGCCGACGATCTCGTCTATCGTGCGCTGGCAGCCCAGGCACAGCCCGGTCTTCGCATCCATCTGGCACAGGCTGATGCAGGGCGACGGCACCGGGCCGGGTGCGGCGGAGTCGAAGTCGGTCATTGCTGGCTCTTTGCGGCGATGGCGTTGCCGGCGCGGCTGTTGGACTTGCGGCCGAGGTGGCCGGCGATGAACTGGCCGGCCTCGACCACCGCGTCCAGGTCGATGCCGGTTTCTATGCCAAGGCCGTGCATCAGGTAGAGCACGTCCTCGGTAGCGACGTTGCCGGTCGCGCCCTTGGCGTACGGGCAGCCGCCAAGGCCGGCGACCGACGAATGGTAGATCGTGATGCCCTCTTCCAGGCTGGCGTAGATGTTGGCGACCGCCTGGCCGTAGGTGTCGTGGAAGTGGCCCGACAGCCCTTCGATCGGGAATTCGCGGATCACGCGCGGCAGTACTTCATGCACCTTGCGCGGCGTAGCCACGCCGATGGTGTCGGCGATGTCGATCTCGTCGCAGCCGAGATCGCGCAGCCGGGCCACCACATCGGCCACCGCGTCCAGCGGCACCTCGCCCTGGTACGGGCAGCCGAACGCGCAGCTGACCGCGGCGCGCAGGCGCAGGCCGTGCCGCTTGGTCGCCTCGGCGACGTCGCGGAAGCGTTCGATCGATTCCGCGATCGAACAGTTGATGTTCTTTTGCGAGAACGCCTCGGACGCGGCGCCGAAAATCACGATCTCGTCCGCGCCGGCCGCCAGCGCGGCGTCGAAGCCTTTCATGTTGGGCGCCAGCGCCGAGTACAGCACACCCGGCCTGCGCGCGATGCCGGCCATGACTTCGGTAGAAGTTGCCATCTGCGGCACCCACTTGGGCGAAACGAAGGACGCGGCCTCGATGTTGGCGAAGCCGGCCGCAGTGAGCTTGTCCACCAGCGCGATCTTCACCGCGGCCGGTATGGTTTCCTTCTCATTCTGCAGGCCGTCGCGCGGTCCGACTTCGACGATCTTCACCTTCCGTGGCAAGTCCTGGTAGGCCATGTCAGTATCCTTTCGCAGGATCGACCATGCCCGCTATGGGTTCGCCGCGTTCGAGCTGGGCGATCTTGCCCGCGATCTGGCGCACGCTGTCGCCGCGCAGCGTGACGGCGGCGGCATGCGGCGTGATCGTGATGCGCGGCTCCTGCCAGAACGGGTGGGCCGGCGGCAGCGGCTCTTCCCGGAACACGTCCAGCGTGGCGCCGGCGATGTGGCCGGCCTGCACCAGCGCCAGCAGGTCGTCTTCCACCAGGTGGCCGCCACGGGCGACGTTGACGACATACGCGCCCTTGGGCAGCTTGCCCAGCGTGTCGCGGTTCAGGATGCCGCGGGTTTCCGCGGTCAGCGGCAGGATGCAGACCAGCACCCGGCTGGCGGCCAGGAAGGCGTCGAGGCCATCGGCGCCCGCATGGCAGGTCACGCCTGCCACGTCCTTGGGGCTGCGGCTCCAGCCATGCAGCGGGAAACCCATCGCCGCCAGCGCGCCGGCGATGCGCGTGCCGAGGATGCCCAGGCCAAGTATGCCCACGGTAAAGTCCTGCTTCTCATACGGCTTCAGGAAGCGCCAGCGGCCCTCCTTCTGCTGCAGCGCATAGTCGTCGAAGCGGCGGAAATAATGCAGCACCGCGTGGCTGACATAGTCGGCCATCTGCACGCCCATGCCGGCGTCGTCCAGCCGCACCACCGGCACGCCTGCCGGCAGTGCCTCGCCCAGCGCCATGATGCCGTCGACGCCGGCGCCCAGGTTGAAAATGGCTTTCAGCCCGGTGCGGTTCTGCAGCATCGCGCGCGGCGGCTGCCAGACCACCGCATAGTCGGCCGGCGCATGGTCGCCTTCCTGCCAGGCGCGCACTTCGGCGCCGGGGACGGCCTGGGTCAGGTCGGCCAGCCATGGGTCAGGCTTGCCGCCGGTTGCATGAAACAAAATACGCATGATGCCCCTTCTTGTTACTGGTTGAATGCCTGCATTGTGCTTAATTGCGCTTCCTGCTGCGTGAGCTCGCAGCGCGCATCGACATGCGCGTTCCGTGCCCGCAGGCCCAGGCGCGCCAGCAACGCGCGGTCTTCCTCGACTTCCGGGTTGCCGGTCGTGAGCAGCTTGTCGCCGTAGAAGATCGAATTGGCGCCGGCCATGAAGCACATGGCCTGCACCGCGTCGCCAAGCTGGCGGCGGCCTGCAGACAGCCGCACCCGGGCCTTCGGCATCGTGATGCGGGCCACCGCAATCGTGCGCACGAATTCCAGCGGGTCGAGCACGTCCTGGCCGTAGAGCGGCGTGCCGGGCACCTGCACCAGGTGGTTGATCGGCACCGACTCCGGGTAGGGCGCCATGTTGGCCAGCTGCGCGATCAGCCCGGCGCGCTGCAGCCGCGTCTCGCCCATGCCGACGATGCCGCCGCTGCAGACCTTGATGCCGGCGCCGCGCACGCGTCCCAGCGTGTCGAGCCGGTCCTGGTAGTCGCGGGTGCTGATGATGTTTTCATAGAACTCGGGCGCGGTGTCGAGGTTGTGGTTGTAGTAGTCCAGGCCGGCGTTCTTCAGCCGCTGCGCCTGGTGCTCGGCCAGCATGCCCAGCGTGACGCAGGTTTCCATGCCCAGCGCCTTTACCTCGCGCACCATCTCCTCGACATGGTCGAGGTCGCGGTCCTTGGGCTCGCGCCAGGCGGCGCCCATGCAGAAGCGGGTTGCGCCCTCGGCCTGCGCGGCGCGCGCGGCCTGCAGCACGGTGTCGAGCGGCAGGATCTTCTGCGCGGTCACGCCGGTGTCGTAGCGCGCCGCCTGCGGGCAGTAGCCGCAGTCTTCCGGGCAGCCGCCGGTCTTGATCGACAGCAGGGTGGCCAGCTCGACTTCGGTCGGATCGAAGTGCTGGCGGTGCTGTTGCTGCGCACGCAGCATCAGCTCGGCGAAGGGCAGGTCGAACAGCGCCAGCACGGCGTCGACCGGCCAGGTGTCGGCCGCAATGGCCTTGGGTGCGGCATGGAATGTGATTACTTCTTCCGACATCGATGGTTCCTTGATAATGGGTGGCTGACAGGCGTCATGTTCGTGCAACGGGGACGCTTTCGGAAGGCCGGTCACGACCGGCCTTCCGGGAATGACCCGTCGAGATAGAACCAGCGGCCGTCTTCGCGCAGGAAGCGGCTGGTCTCATGCAGCCGGTGTCCGCGTCCGGCAAGCCGGTAGCGCGCAATGAATTCGACCGTGGCTTCATCGCCATGTTCCTGGGCCGAACGCACCTCCAGGCCGAGCCAGCGCGCGTCGTCGCCCTGCAGGTCCTGTTCGGCAGGCCGGGTCCGCGGATGCCAGGTTGCGCGTAGGTAGTCGTGCAGGCCCAGCACATAGGCGCTGTAGCGGGAACGCATCAGCTGCTCCGCGCTGGCGGGGATGTCGCCTTGATGAAAGCGTCCGCAGCACAGCGGGTAGGCGCCGCCGCCGCATGGACAGGCCGCGGCAGCGGCGCGCTGCTGCTTCATGCCTTCGCCGCCTTCGCGGGCTTCTCGGCAACCGGCGCGCCGGCCGCCTTCCATGCGCTGAATCCGCCGCTGATATGCGCGACCGGCGCCAGGCCCATGCGCTGCACGGTGTCGGTCGTGAGTGCGCTGCGCCAGCCCGCCGCGCAAAAGAAGATGAACTCGCGGTCCTCGCCGAAGACGGGCTTGAAGTAGGGCGACTCCGGGTCGATCCAGAACTCGATCATGCCGCGCGGCGCGTGGAAGGCGCCGGGCACCACGCCTTCGCGCTCGAGCTCGCGCACGTCGCGCAGGTCGACCAGCTGCACCCGCGGGTCGGCCAGCTTTTCCTGCACTTGCTGCACGGTGTACGCCTTGATGCGCGACTCGGCCTCGGCCACCATGGTCTTGCAGGATATTGTCACTGCCATTTTCGTGTCTCCCTTTTACCTTGCTTGCTTTCCTGCCCGATGTTTAGCCCAGCGCGCGGGCGATGAGTATTTTCTGTATGTCGCTGGTGCCTTCGTAGATCTGGCAGACCCGGACGTCGCGGTAGATGCGCTCGACCGGGAAGTCGCTGACGTAGCCGTAGCCGCCGAAGACCTGGATGGCGTCGGAGCAGACCCGCTCGGCCATCTCGGTTGCGAACAGCTTGGCCATTGCCGCCTCCTTCAGGCAGGGCAGGCCGGCGTCCTTCATGCTGGCCGCATGCCAGATCATCTGGCGCGCGGCTTCGACCTGGGTCGCCATGTCGGCCAGCCGGAATTGCACCGCCTGGTGCTCGAACAAGGTCTGGCCGAAGCTGGTGCGTTCCTTCGCGTAGGCCAGCGCCGCCTCGAACGCCGCGCGCGCCATGCCGACTGCCTGCGAGGCGATGCCGATGCGCCCGCCTTCCAGGCCCGACAGCGCGATGCGGTAGCCCATGCCTTCGTCGCCGATCAGGTTTTCAGCGGGAATGCGGCAATTCTCGAACACGATCTGCGCGGTGTCCGACGAATGCTGGCCCATCTTGTCTTCGAGACGGGCGACGATATAGCCGGGCGTGGAAGTCGGCACCCAGAACGCGCTGATGCCCTTCTTGCCGGCCTGCCTGTCGGTCACCGCCATCACGATGGCGACGTCGGCATGCTTGCCGCTGGTGATGAACTGCTTGACGCCGTTGAGCACGTAATGGTCGCCGTCGCGCACCGCGGTGGTCCTGAGCGACGATGCATCGCTGCCGGCATGCGGCTCGGTCAGGCAGAACGCGCCCAGCATGTCGCCCTGCGCCAGCGGGCGCAGCCATTGCTCTTTCTGCGCCGGATTCGCAACCATCATCGCGATGCTGCACACCGGGCAGTTGTTGACCGAGATGACGGTGGAGGTGCCGCCGTCGCCGGCCGCGATTTCTTCCAGCACCAGCGCCAGCGCCAGATAGTCCAGCCCGGCGCCGCCCATGTCTTCGGGTACGGCCACGCCGTACGCGCCGAGCGCTGCCAGTTCCTTGAGTTCCTCCTGCGGGAAATGATGCTCGCGGTCCCAGCGTGCCGCGTTCGGCGCGAGCCGCTCGCGCGAAAAGGTGCGCAAGGCGTCGCGGATCATCTGGTGCTGTTCGGAGAGGATCATGCCTGTTCCTGATCTGGATAAGACGTCGATAAGTCGTAGGGTGTAATAAGCGAAAGCGCATTACACCATGGTCCATTGAGCAATCCAGTCGCTCGCCGTGATCGCGAATGGTGCAATGCGCTTCGCTCCTTACATCCTACGAGGGGACGAATGCAAGAACCTGGAAGGCTTACATCATCTCGATCGCCATCGCGGTCGCCTCGCCGCCGCCGATGCACAGCGCCGCGACGCCGCGCTTGCCGCCGGTCTTCTTCAGTGCGCCCAGCAGCGTGACGATGATGCGTGCGCCCGACGCGCCGATCGGATGGCCCAGCGCGCAGGCGCCGCCGTGGATGTTGATCTTGTCATGCGGGATCTTGTGCTCGTTCATCGCGGCCATGGCGACTGCGGCAAAGGCTTCGTTGACTTCGAACAGGTCGACTTCCCGGGTGTTCCAGCCGGTCTTCTCGTACAGCTTGGCGATCGCGCCGACCGGGGCCGTGGTGAACATGTCCGGCTCCTGCGAATGGCGGGTATGCGCGACGATGCGCGCCAGCGGCGTGCAGCCCAGCTTCTTCGCGGTCGACTCGCGCATGATGACCAGCGCGGCAGCGCCGTCGTTGATCGACGACGAGGAAGCGGCGGTGATGGTGCCGTCCTTCTTGAACGCCGGCTTCAGCGTGGCGATCTTGTCGAGCTTGGCTTTCAGCGGGCCTTCGTCCTTGTCGATCACGGTGTCGCCGCCGCGGCCGGACACGGTGACCGGCGCGATCTCCCACTGGAAGGAACCGTCGGCGGTGGCGGCCTGCGCGCGCTTGACCGAGTCGATGGCGAATGCGTCCTGGTCGGCGCGCGAGAACTGGTACTTGGCCACGCATTCCTCGGCGAAGGTGCCCATCGAACGGCCTTTCTCGTACGCGTCTTCCAGGCCGTCGAGCATCATGTGGTCGTACATCATGCCGTGGCCGATACGGTAGCCGCCGCGGGCTTTCGGGATCAGGTAGGGTGCGTTGGTCATGGACTCCATGCCGCCTGCCACCACCACCTCGTTGGTGCCGGCGACGATGGAGTCATGCGCGTAGATCACGGCCTGCATTGCCGAGCCGCACATCTTGGACATCGTGACTGCGCCGGCGGAAACAGGGATGCCGGCCTTGATCGCGGCCTGGCGCGCGGGCGCCTGACCCTGGCCGGCCATCAGGCAGTTGCCGAACAGGACGTCCTGCACCTGGTCGGCCGGCACGCCGGCGCGCTCGACCGCGGCGCGGATCGCGACCGCGCCGAGATCGCTGGCGGACAGCGAAGAAAAATCGCCCTGGAAGGCGCCCATCGGGGTGCGTGCTGCGCCGACGATGACAATGGGATCGTTCATGTTGCTTCTCCAGTTCAGGCGGCTTCTGCCGCCGGGGTTGTCAATGATTGCTGCGGTTTCAGTTGCTGGTGGAAACGGCACGACTGCGGATACGGAAACACGTCTTCCATGTAGCCGGCCAGGATGCGTTCCTTGCGCCCCTGCCAGAACGCCGGGCTCAGCAGGTCCGCATGGTGCTTCATGAAAAACTTGCGCACCCTCGCATTCCCGAGCAGGAAGGTGCCGAACTGCTCGGGAAATACATCGTTCCTTGCGACCGGGTACCAGGGCTCCGCCGACATCTCGTCTTCCTCGTTGCGCGGGGCCGGGATCGTCCGGAAATTGCAGTCGGTAATGTACTCGATCTCGTCATAATCGTAGAACACCACCCGGCCGTGCCGGGTTACGCCAAAGTTCTTGTACAGCATGTCGCCGGGAAAGATATTGGCGGCCACCAGTTCCTTGATCGCGTTACCGTATTCGATGATCCCGTGCTCCATCGCCTGCTCGTCGCCGGCTTTCTCGGCATTGGACAGCCAGATATTCAGCGGCACCATGCGGCGCTCGATGTACAGGTGGCGGATGATGACCTGGCCGGCTTCTTCCTCGACGATGGACGGCGCCACGGCCTTCAGTTCCTCCAGCAGTTCCTCGCTGATGCGCGAACGCGGGAAAGCGACGTTCGAGTATTCCAGCGTGTCGGCCATGCGGCCCACGCGGTCATGGTTCTTCACCAGCTGGTACTTTTCCTTGACCAGCGCGCGCGTGGTTTCCTTGGGCGCCGGGATGAAGTCCTTGATCACCTTGAACACGTAGGGAAAGGACGGCAGCGCGAACACCACCATCACCAGGCCGCGAATGCCGGGCGCGCTCTGCATGCGGTCCGACGAATAGCGCAGGTGGTGCAGGAAGTCGCGGTAGAACAATGCCTTGCCCTGCTTCTGCAGGCCCAGCACCGTATAGATCTCGCTGCGCGGCTTGTTGGGCATCAGCGTGCGCAGGAAGTGCACATAGGACGACGGCACCTCCATGTCGACCAGGAAGTAGGCGCGGGTGAAGGAAAACATGACCGTCACCTGCGAGCGGTCGCACAGCAGCGTGTCGATGTAGAGGTCGCCGCCCGGGCCGTGCAGTATCGGCATGACGAACGGCTCCTCGCGGTTGCCATTGACGATCTTGCCGATGACATAGGCCGCCTTGTTGCGGTAGAACGGGCTGGCCAGCACCTGTATCTGCTGATTGGCCTCGGGCGGCGCCAGGCCGAACAGCGCCTGCATCCTTTCCTCCACCAGCGCAACGTCGCGGTCGAGGTCGGAGAACGGGCAGGCGAACTGGAGGTTGGTGACGATGCGCTTCAGGGTATAGCGCAGGCCGTCCGTCGCCGGGTAATAGACCCGGTAGATCGGCGTCGCCTCGTCGGGTTCGATGTACTCGGTGGACACCGCCGGCCGCACGAAGATGAAGTCATTGTGGAAATAGCTGCGGTGCAGGATATTGCAGCACACCGAGGTGAAAAACGTCTCCGCCAGCTCGGGCTGCTTATGGTCGGTCAGGAGGCCGATGTAATGCAGCTTCACCTCGCGCCAGACACTGTCGGTCAGGTCCTCCGGGTCGTATTCGTCTTCCAGGATCTGCACGCATTCCTGCACCCGCTGGTCGTAGAAGGCAATCCGGTCGCGGGCGCTCTGCTGCATGCCGCGCCAGTCGCTCTGCTCGAAATAGGCCTTGCCAGCGATGCTGGCGCGACGGAAGAGCCGGTAATGCTTTTCAAAACCGTCCAGCACGGTGCGTGCAATGTCGAAGGCGATCTGCGACGACAACAGTTTGGGAAATGCGGTCTTCATGGAAGGCGCCTGCGGAAAGGAAACATCGCGAGAGTTTAGCGAAATTTGCTGCATGTGCTGCATGTGCGTTTTTACGGGGGGCGTCAACAATTTATTGCATATATACAACTTATCGCATGATCAAAATGCCGACGCTGCATGATACGCCGGGTTGACGTTAACGCAAACGTCAAGGAGAAGGCCTGCATGGGCCTGATGACGGGGCCTGTATACCGACTGGGACTCCGATGCTAGACTTTGCCGCATGAATGCTCGCGTAGATCACTTGTTGGATGAAGCGCTCGAGTTGCCGACCGAAGAACGGTCTGCGCTCGTGGTTGCCTTGCTCGACAGCCTTGATGGCAACCCGGATGCTTCCCTTTCCGAAGCCTGGCGCGAAGAGGTTCGCAAGCGGCGTCTCGCCTTGCATGCCGGTACGGTGAAGGCCGTACCGTGGGCCGACGTCAAGGCGCGTCTAAATCTGCTGTGACGCGGGAAGTCAAGCTTGCGCCTGACGCCGAGTGCCAAGGCGCTGTCAGCTGCGGTCGCTGCCTGATTGCAGGCTCAGGCATTCTCCACCTGCCTCGTCGCCCGCTTCGCGGTCGTTTTCCGGGCCGGCTTGCCGGCGCCGGCTTCCCCGCTTTCCAGCATGCGCCGGCACTGCGCCTCGTGGGCTTCGATTTCCGCCAGTGTCACTTCCAGGTCTTCACGCTGCTGTTCCAGGATTTCGCGGTGCCGCGCCAGCACCAGCATGAAGCTGTTCAGTTGCGCCGCCGAGTCCTTGGGCGACTCGTACATGTCGACCAGGCTCTTGATTTCCGAGAGCGTGAGGCCGAGGCGCTTGCCGCGCAGCGTCAGTTTCAGCCGGGTGCGTTCACGCGCGCTGTACACCCTGGTTCGTCCGCCCGCGCCTTCCCGCTTCGGCATCAGCAGGCCCTGGTCTTCATAGAAACGGATGGCCCGCGGCGTGATGTCGAATTCGCGAGCTAGTTCGGTAATCGTGTAATTGGGCATTTGTTGTGCTCGGCAGAAAACAGGCTGGTGGTCTAGAATGGCCGCGAATGGTCGTTTACGTTAACGTCAAGTGCATTGTAGGCGGGTGCGCTGTAAATGTGAATCATGCAGCGCGCCGCCGCAGCCCCTTACTTCCTTCCCTACACTTCCCGATGAATGCCCTGGAATCCCAACTAGACTATCCGCTGGGCGAAACCCTGCCCGACACCGGCTCTGTCATCCGCATCGCTCCCGGCCTGCTCTGGCTGCGCATGGGCCTGCCGTTCGCGCTGAACCACATCAACCTGTGGCTGCTGGAAGACGAGATCGAGACCGAGACCGGCACGGTGCGCGGCTGGACCGCCATCGACTGCGGCATCTCGAGCGACGCCACCCGCGCGGCCTGGGAGCAGATCTTCGCGCAGCACCTGGACGGCCTGCCCATCGTCCGCGTGCTGGTCACGCACTGCCACCCGGACCATGTCGGCCTGGCCGACTGGCTGTGCCAGCGCTGGCGCGCGCCGTTATGGATGAGCACCGGCGAGTTCGGCTTCGCCCGTATGATGGCGGCCGCGCTGCCGGGCGTGGAAGGCACGGCCATGGTCCCGCATTTCGCGCGCCACGGCCTGACCGACCCGGACATGCTGGAACAGCTGGGCACGCGCCGCGCCTACTACGCGAAGCTGGTGCCGTCGGTGCCGCAAAGCTACCGCCGGCTGCATGACGGGCAGATGGTGCGCATCGGCGGCGACGACTGGCGCGCCATTGCCGGCTTCGGCCACTCGCCCGAGCACATTGCGCTGTACAGCGCCTCGCGCAACATCCTGATCGCCGGCGACATGGTGCTGCCGCGCATCTCGACCAATGTCTCGGTGTTCGCGGTGGAGCCGGAATCGAACCCGGTGCGGCAATACCTCGACTCGCTGTCGGCTTATGCCGATTTGCCGGAAGATACGCTGGTGCTGCCTTCGCATGGCAAGCCGTTTCGCGGCCTGCATGTGCGCATCCGGCAGCTGCGCGACCATCATGCGGCGCGGCTGACGGAAGTGATGCAGGCATGCGAGGCGCCGCAGTCGGCCAGCGACATCGTTCCCATCATGTTCCCGCGTCCGCTCGATGCGCACCAGATCAGTTTTGCGATGGGTGAAGCGCTGGCCCACCTGCACCTGCTCTGGTTCGACGGCGCGCTGCGGCGGCGCCTGGACGACGATGGCGTCATCCGCTTTGTCCGTGCCTGACAACATTTTTATGCCAGATCATGTAACTGACAGGCGTGGATACGACTTGACGCAAACAACCGGGCGTTACCGCACGCCCGGACTGTCGCACCTACCTATAGTAAAAATACAATGAACGGGCAAGCACGGTGCGCTCCCACTATGGAGCGCCCCGTTTTTTGTGGCGGTCACTCGGCCGCTTTGACAAGGAGTTCTTGTCATCAAGAGACTGACTGTCACGGCTCAACATGGAATAGTTTGCCCCAATGAAAGCATCCATCGAACGAGAAGATTTCAGCGGCCGCCTGCAAATGGCGCTGCGAAACGCGGATTACTCACCCGACAGCCCGACGCAGCTTGCGCGCGAATTCAATATCCGTTTTACCGGACGGCCCATCACTGTGCATGCCGCACGCAAGTGGCTGGTCGGCGAGGCGATTCCGACCCAGGAGAAACTGCGCACGCTGGCGCAGTGGCTGGGCGTGCCGGCCGAATGGCTGCGCTTTGGCGGCGATGATGCACAGACCATGGCTGGCGGCGACCCGGCGTCGCGCTTCGACTCGGCCGATGTCAAGCTGATCGCCGACCTGCAGCGCCTCGACGAACACTACCAGGTGATCGCGCGTGAAATGATACGGATGCTGGTTCGCATCAACCGACAGAAATAGGCTACCGGAAGCCCTCCCCCAATCAATCCCGGCGCAGTTCGCGCAAGTAGCGCAAGCCCGCAATGGCACGGCTGCCGTACCAGGACATCATCTCGCCATCGACCAGCCGCGCCGGCTTGCCGGTCTGGCGCTCGATGGCATCGACATGGTCTTCCGTGAAGCGGTAAGGCTCCGACGACAGCAGCACCTCGTCGATCTCGCTTGCCAGCGCATCGGACCACTTGAACGCCGGGTAGCGCTTCTCCTCGCCCGGCGCCTGCCACTGCTGCATGCCGGCCAGCGCCAGCATGCGCGCGATGTACGTGTCGCGCGACACCGTCATCCAGGGATCCTGCCAGATGCAGTACAGCACGCGCCGCGCTGGCCGCGTTGGCAACGCGGCCAGCGCAGCATATTCCTGCTCGAACGCGGCGCACAGGCGCTCGGCGGCATCTTGCGCGCCGAAGATGCCGCCGAGCAGCCGGTACAGTTCAAGGTTGTCGCGCGGCCCCAGCGGATGGGTGACGATCACCACCGGCACGAACGCAGCCAGCGCATCCACCGTGGGCTTCTCGTTCTCGTCGATATTGACGACAAGATGGGTCGGCGCTAGCCTGCGGATCTTTTCGATGTTGACGTCCTTGGTGCCGCCGACCTTGGCGATGCCGCGCACGGTATCGGCCGGGTGTAGGCAGAATCCGGTGCGTCCGACCAGCGCGTCGGCCAGGCCCAGGTCGCACAGCAGCTCCGTCAGCGACGGCACCAGCGACACGATGCGCGGCGTCTCCGTTCTTTCCAGCGGCCGGTGCGCGGTGCCCACCGCATCGATCAGCATCATCGCACCTCCGTCTGCGCACGCGCCTTGTGCGGCGCGCGCGCGAAGGCAAAGTCGTACAGCCAGTTCGGCAGCAGCCGCAGCAGTTTGGCGACGATGCCCATCTGCCATGGGATGACGCGGTAGCTGACGCCGGCGTCGATGCTGTCGACCGCGCGCGCGGCAAAGCGCTCGGCCGGCATCAGGAAGGGCATCGGGTAGGCATTCGACTGCGTCATCGGCGTGTCGATATAGCCGGGCGCGATCGTCACAACCGCAATGCGGTCGCGCCGCAACTCGACCCGCAGCGACTCGCAGTAGCTGGTGACGGCAGCCTTGGACGCGCTGTACGCCGCCGCGCCCGGCAGGCCGCGTATGCCGGCCACGCTGGCAATGCCGACCAGCCGGCAGCCGCGTTCGCCGGCCTGGGCTTGCCGTCGCATGGCGGCGATGAAGGGCATGAAGGTGGCTACCGTGGCATTGAGGTTGGTGGCGACGACGCGCTCGAACTGCGGCAGGTCGCCGGCGATTTCCGTAAGCGTGCCGACCGAGATGCCGGCATTGGCGATGACGACATCGCAGCCGCCCTCGGCGGCGATGAAGTCGGCGGCAGCGGCGGCCAGCGCCGCATGGTCAGTCACGTCGAGCGCATAGATGCGGTGCCGGGCGCCGCCTGGCAGCGTGGCGGCCAGTTCCTGCAGCACGGATCCACGTCGCGCAAGCAGGCCCAGCACCGCGCCGCGCGCCGCGTATTCATGTGCCAGCGCAGCGCCCAGGCCGCTGGAGGCGCCGGTAATGAAAACCCGCTTCATCGCATCTCCAATCATTAAAAAAAGCCCGCCCTCTTGCGAGCGGCGGGCCGTGTTCGCGCAGGAAAACCTACTTCTTCGCGGTCTGCTCTCCGGCAGCCTTGTTCACCAGGAAAGTTGCCACCTGCAGCGCGGCCGCATGCAGCGCCGGTTCAGGCTGCTGTCCGCCCATGCCGGCGCCGACGATGGACGGCGAGGTCATGTAGCGCCCGCCGATAGCCAGTGTCGGCACGCCATCGATCTTGTACGCTTCCTGCAACTGGGCTGCGCGCTTGGTCTTGGTCTGCACGCCGAAGGAGTTGTAGACCTCGAGGAACTTGGCGCGGTCGACGCCTTGCGCGACGATGAAGTCGGTGATGGCGGCGTCGGATTCGAGCGGCTTGCGCTCGGCGTGGATGGCCCGGAACACCTTCGGATGCAGGTCGCCCAGGCGGTTCATCGCCTCCAGCGTGTAATACAGCTTCTGCTGCGGAACGAAGGACGGCCGGAACATGACCGGCACCCGCTTGAAGGCAATTGCATTGCCCTGCTTCTTTACCCACTCTTCCAGCGCCGGATCGAGCGACGCGCAATGCGGGCACGAATACCAGAAGAACTCGGTGACCTCGACCCGGCCGGCCGGGGCGTCGGTGGTCTGCGCCTTCTCCAGCGTCTTGTAGTCGGTGCCGTTGACCGGCGCCTGCGGCGTTGCATGCGCGCTTGCCGCCACTATTGCCAGACTTGCCAGGCTTGCCGCCGCCAACATGTGCTTGATGAATTTCATTGCCACTCCTCGGATTTATTTGGGAACACGGACCACGGCCACGTCGACGCCATTGTCGCCGAGCCGGCTGCGCACCCGGTTCATGGTTTCGAGATTGCCGAACGGACCCAGGCGCACCCGGTACAGCGTGCCGTTGTCGGTCCTGCGTTCGGCGATGTTGGCGGACAGGCCCATCAGCGCCAGTTTCGCCTTCGCATTTTCGGCATCGGCACGTTCCAGGAACGCGCCAGCCTGCAGATAATAGGTGAATTTGTCGTCGACCGTGCCGGAGCCCTCGATCGTGGAGCGCTCGACCACGGCCGGCCTGGCCGCCTCGCGCGCCGCGGCCGCCCTTGCCCTGGCCTCGGCCCGCTTCATTTCCTCGCGCTGCGCCTCGGCCTTCCTTGCCTCGACTTCGGCGTCGGCCGCCTGCTCCTCCTCCGACTTGCGCGGCACGTCGCGGGCGGCCTGGCGTGCTGCTTCGCGGTTGCCGTACAGCGGCCGGTTGGGGTCGACCGGCCCGGTGGGCGCAACCGGCGGCGGCGCATTGCTGGTGTTGGGCGCGACGACCCGGTCGGGCGACTTGTCAGGCGTCTTTTCCTGCTTGCCCAGCTTGTTGACGAAGGGCAGCGGCGTGTTCTTGATGGTGATGGCCACGCCGACCGCGATGGCCAGGCCGATGATCAGGCCGATGATGAGACCCAGTACGGTGCCGCCGGCCTGCCTGTTGCTTTGATAGATCATGCTTCCTCGATTTCCAGTCGGACCAAATTGCGGGTAGGGGCGGCTCACATGCGTGCCGGCGCGGAGACGCCGATCAGCGCCAGGCCATTGCGCAGCACCTGGCGCGTGGCCACCAGCAGCGCCAGCCGCGCCATCCGGGTCGGCAGGTCGTCCACCAGCACCCGCTCGGCATTGTAGTAGCTGTGCAGTTCGCCGGCCAGGTCGCGCAGGTAGAACGCCACCTGGTGCGGCGCCAGCTCTTCCATGGCCTTTTGCAGCGCGTCCGGGTAGGCCGCAAGCTGCGCCAGCAGCGCAGCTTCGCGCGGCGCGGTCAGCGGCGACAGGTCGACGCCCGCCAGGGTGGCCTCGTCGCCGCCCCACTGCGACAGGACCGAGCAGATGCGGGCATGCGCGTACTGCACGTAGTACACCGGGTTTTCATCGGACTGCGCCAGCGCCAGGTCGACGTCGAACACGAACTCGGTGTCGGCCTTGCGCGAGATGAGGAAGAAGCGCACCGCGTCGCGGCCGCGCGTCAGGTCGCGCGGCGCGCTGTCGACGGCCTCGCCGGTGGACCATTCGATGAGGTCGCGCAGCGTGACATACGAGCCGGCGCGCTTGGAAATCTTCACCTCCTCGCCGTTGCGCATCACCGTCACCATCTTGTGCAGCACATAGTCCGGGTAGCCCTGCGGTATGCCCGCGCCGGCCGCCTGCAGGCCGGCGCGCACGCGGGCGATGGTGCCGTGATGGTCGCTGCCCTGCACGTTGATCACCTTGTGGAAGCCGCGCTCCCACTTGGTGATGTGATAAGCGACGTCCGGCACGAAATAGGTATAGGTGCCGTCGGACTTCTTCATCACCCGGTCCTTGTCGTCGCCATAGTCGGTGGTGCGCAGCCACAGCGCGCCGTCCTGCTCGTAGGTCTTGCCGGCGGCGACCAGCGCAGCGACCGTGCGCTCGACCCGGCCGTCGGTATAGAGCGAGGACTCCAGGTAGTAGTTGTCGAAGGCGACGCCGAATGCGCTCAGGTCCAGGTCCTGCTCGCGGCGCAGGTAGGCGACGGCAAAGCGGCGTATCGAGTCGAGGTCGGCGGCGTCGCCGCTGGCAGCAACGTCCCCTATGCTGTCGCCTGCCAGGAAATCGCGGGCGATGTCGGCAATGTAGTCGCCGTTATAGGCGTTTTCCGGCCAGGCTGCGTCGCCCGGCTTGTGCCCGAAGGCCCGCGCCTGCACCGAATTGGCCAGCGTGGCGATCTGCACGCCGGCGTCGTTGTAATAGAACTCGCGGGTCACGTCGTAGCCCTGCGAAGTCAGCAGCGCCGCCATCGCGTCGCCCAGCGCGCCCTGACGCCCATGCCCGACATGCAGCGGGCCGGTGGGGTTGGCCGATACGAACTCGACCAGCACGCGCTGGCCGGCGCCCTGTTCGCCGCGGCCGTAGGCATTTGCCTGCTGCATGATCTCGGCCACCACCGCCTGCCGCGCCTGCGCCGACAGCCGCAGGTTGATGAAGCCCGGGCCGGCGATTTCCACCGTCTCCACCAGCCCGGCGCGCGCCGGATCGGCCATCACCGCCGCCGCCAGCGCCTCCGCCAGCTGGCGCGGGCTTTTCTTCATCGGCTTGGCCAGCTGGAGCGCGATATTACAGGCAACGTCGCCATGGGACGGATCGCGCGGACGCTCCAGCACCACGTTGGGCTGCAGGCCGGGGTTGGCGGCTTCGGCCAGCAGCGGCGCGAGCGCGGCGCGGAACAGGGAAATGATCTGGTTTTTTTGTGTGGCTAGCATGGCGTTCGATCGACGCGGGCGGCCGCCCGCAGTGTGCTTAAACGCCTGATTATACTGGGTAGTCCGGCCTCAACTGCCGGGATGGTCGCCTGAAACCACGATGGCCGGCGGATAGGTTTGCAGGAATTCGCGCAGCTGGAATGCCTCGCTCTGCCATGGTTGGCCGGAAAGTTGCTGCGTATCCAGCCAGATATAGGTCCAGGCGCCGACCGGCTCGCCGCTTGCCAGCATGACCTGCAGCGCGTCGCGCCGGTACTCGGCGCCCTCGAACGCGTCGAGCCGCGCGATGTCCTCTGCGCTGACGTCGTGGTACAGGCGCCCCGCCACCTGCAAACCCGGCGCCGCCACGACGCCGGGATAGCTCAAACCGGTCAGCGCATGGCGCTGGTGGTGATGCAGCGTTGCGGCTTCAGAGCGGTAGCAACCGGTCACCACCTGGCGCCAGACCTCATCGAACATCAGGGAACCGTAAGTAAAAATATTGCCGTTCACGACCTGTCCTTTCTTGCCATTCAATGGGAAACGCCGCGTCCCGCCGTGCCGGTGCGCTTTGTGTTGCGTGTGGGCGAAGCTGTAATATATAGTTGTAATACAACTTACAAACCGCGTTCGACCAACGCAACCAGAACAATACAGGAGACCTGCATGACTTTATTCCGACTCGGCGCAACCGCGCTCACCCTCGCCCTGGCTGCCGGATTTGCCCCGGTGGCA
Organism: uncultured Noviherbaspirillum sp.; assembly: GCA_963522035.1. Classification (GTDB taxonomy): domain Bacteria; phylum Pseudomonadota; class Gammaproteobacteria; order Burkholderiales; family Burkholderiaceae_D; genus Noviherbaspirillum_A. The sequence continues at coordinate 22,223 of CAUQYP010000037.1, forward strand.
GCGGCACAGACGACCATGCGCATCAGTGTCTCGATTCCACAGAACTCCCACCAGGGCGTGGCCATCGACACCTTCGCCAAGGAAGTGGAAAAGCGCACCGGCGGACGCTACAAGATACAGCCGTTCTATTCCGGCGCGCTCGGCGCAGAACGCGAAGCGACCGAAGCGGTGCAACTGGGCACGCAGGAACTGACCTTCACGTCCACCGGCCCCGTGCCCAACTTCGTGCCCGACGTGAAAATCCTCGACGTGCCGTTCCTGTTCCGCGACTACAGCCACGCGCGCGCGGTGCTGGACGGCCCGATCGGCCAGGAACTGCTGCAGAAGTTCGATGCGCGCGGCATCAAGGCGCTGGCCTGGGGCGAGAACGGTTTTCGCCACATGACCAACAGCAAGCGCGCGGTCAATGGCCCCGATGACCTGAAGGGCCTGAAGATGCGCACGATGGAAAACCCGGTGCACGTCCAGGCCTACAAGGGCTTCGGCATCATCCCGACGCCGATGGCGTTCAGCGAAGTGTTCACGGCGCTGCAGCAGGGTACGGTCGACGGCCAGGAAAACCCGCTGTCGGTCATTACCTCGGCCAAGTTCGACCAGGTACAGAAGCACCTGACCCTGACCGGCCACGTCTATTCCCCTTGCGTCTTCCTGATGAACAAGGAATCCTTCGACAAGCTGTCGGCTGCCGACAAGACTGCGTTCCTCGAAGCCGCCAAGGAAGGCGTCAAGGCCAACCGCCTGCGCGTAGACTCCGACGAGAAGATGGCCGTGGCCGACCTGCGGGCCAAGGGCATGACGGTGGTTGACCAGGTCGACAAGACGCGCTACCAGACCGCCCTCGCGCCGGTGTACGCCGACTTCGAGAAGCAGTTCGGCAAGGCCAACCTGGAACGCATCCGCAACGTCAAGTAAGACTTCCACAACCCGGCCGCCGTATCAGCGCCCTGCCGGGGCGCCGGGGCGTCCGGGTGCACCACATTCCCCGGAAGGACAGCACCATGAAATCCGCCTTTCTCAGGTTTGAGCACGGCCTGACCCTTGTTTCGCTGACTGTCGCCGGCCTGATGCTGCTGGTCGCCGTCGTGATGGGCATGACCCAGGTAGTCATGCGCTTCGTCTTCGAGCAGCCTTCCGAGTGGAGCGAGGTGCTGGTGCGCTTTTCATTGATCTGGATGGTCTTCATGGGCATACCGGCCGCGTTCCGGCTGGGTTCCATGGTGTCGGTCGACCTGATGCACCGCAAGTCCGGGCCGCGCTTCCAGCGTGTGCTCGACTTCCTGATCATGGCGGCTTCGCTGGTGCTGCTGGCCTTCATCGCCTGGTACGGCTGGGACTATGCGCTGCGCGGGCGGGTGCAGACCATCATCGGCATGGAGTCCTACTCGATGTTCTGGGCCTACCTGGCGCTGCCGGTCGGCGCGGTATGCGCGATGGTCGGTGCGATCGGCAACTTCCTCGATCCGCGCCACCAGGAACTCGAGACCGCCACCTGAACCGACTTTAGAAAGCCGCTCCATGTCCACCACCATGCTCATCACGATGCTCGTGTGCTTCGCCTTCTCGGTATCGATCGCGGTGTCGATCGGCCTGGCCAGCATCGTCGGCATCTCCGTCGCCAATGCCAACATGCTGCTGCTGGCGAAGGAGATCTTCAATGCCATCAACAAGTTTCCGCTGGCGGCGATTCCGTTCTTCATCCTGGCCGGCAACCTGATGGAAACCGGCGGCATCTCGCGCCGGCTGGTGGAATTCGCCAAGTCGCTGGTCGGCGGCATACAGGGCGGGCTGGCAGCGAGCTGCGTGCTGACCTGCATGATCTTCGCCGCGGTGTCGGGCTCGTCGGTGGCCACCACCTTCGCCATCGGCGCCATATTGATACCTGCGCTGATCAAGCATGGCTACCCGGTCGGCTACGCGGCGGCGCTGCAGGCCACCTCGGCCGAACTGGGCGTGATCATCCCGCCGTCGATCCCGATGATCCTGTATGGCGTATCGGCCGAAGTGTCGATCGGCGAGCTGTTCATCGCCGGCATCGGCCCCGGCATCTTCATCGGCGTGACGCTGATGATTTTCGCCGTGGTGTACGCACGCTTCAAGGGCTATGGCAAGGACGACCATGTGGGCAAGATGAATGTGCTGCCGGCCACGCGCCAGGCGGCGCTGGCCTTGCTGATGCCGGTGATCATCCTGGGCGGCATTTACGGCGGCGTCTTCACGCCGACCGAGGCGTCCGTGGTGGCGGTGTTCTATGCGCTGGTCGTCGGCGTCTTCATCTACCGCGAGATCAAGTTCCCGGACCTGGTGTCCATCTTCCGGAAGTCGGTGATTTCCTCGGCGGTGGTGATGTTCATCATCGCCAACGCCGGCCTGTTCTCCTTCATGATCACCCGCGCCGGCGTGCCGGACATGATAGGCGCGTGGCTGGCCGACGTGCTGAAGAGCCCGGCCTACTTCCTGCTCGGGGTGAATGCGGCGCTGTTCCTGATCGGCATGTTCATCGAGACGTCCGCCGCCATCATCGTGCTCGCGCCTATCTTGGCGCCAGTGGCAATGCGATTCGGCATCGACCCGGTGCATTTCGGCATGGTGATGGTGGTGAACCTGGCGCTGGGGATGATTACGCCGCCGTTCGGGGTGAATTTGTTTGCCGCTTGCACGGTGGCGAAGATATCGCTGGACCGGATTATTCCGAGGTTGCTGCCGTTTGTGCTGGTGGTGATTGGGTGTTTGATGGTGGTGACGTATTGGCCGGGGTTGTCGCTTTATCTGCGGGATGTGGTTTATCAGAAGTGATTTGATGGTGATAGTTTGGTTTTGCGGGACGATGGTTGCGATTATCCTGCGCCTTTTCCTTCCTCAAATGCTCTTGCCGTTGCCTTAGACGTTGCCAGCGCTGCAAAACGCAAGGCGCCATTGCAGGGCGTGCTGGACGGGTGAAACGTGGAAGTTCTCACTGCCGTGGGGAGTAGCCGGGAATTCGGCCCGGCGGCCGACCCGCTTTTTGCTCCGCCAAAAAGTGGGGCAAAAAGGCGGCCCCTACGACGGCGCCCCGCTGCGCGGGGTGCACGCGCCGCCAGG
>CAUQYP010000038.1:0-25119 GCA_963522035.1 uncultured Noviherbaspirillum sp.
GGTAGAGCGACGGACTGTTAATCCGCAGGTCCCTGGTTCGAGTCCAGGTCGGGGAGCCAGAATCTGAAAGGCCACGTTTTTACGTGGCCTTTTTTTATTTCCCGACTGCATGCACCAGGCCTGACCGTGAAAACTTTTCCCGGTATATTTAACATGGTTGCCATTTTTTCAATTCCCGGTTTGCACGCAGGATCTTGAGACGGTTTACTTTAACGTCCCTGACGATCTTTAGACACCAGGCAAGTAAGCGATAAAAGAGCTTAGTCACCGATTAATGATCAGATCTATCTTGGCACACCAATTGCATTGAAATTTTGCCATCACCTTTTCGGCGATCACCGATTTCCAGGAAAGCCTGAACATGAAACGATCCGATGAAATGATAGATATGCTGGTGTCATCCGTCCGGGACGACACCAGCGAACGCGACAAGGCAGTGCTGCGACGGGTACTGTGCGAACTCGTACGGGTTGCCCAGGCCGAATCAGTACAATCGATCGAAGCGGACTTCCGTGCGGTAGACATGGCGGTAAGCAGCAAATACCGACAATGATGGGTGGGCACCGATTCAATACGCCGGCTTATAAGGCGTGCCCTGGTCGAAGCGGTCTTGCCAGTGTTTTAAATAAGTCAAGGCAACGTCCGGGTTATTCCAGATCACAATGACATTTTCACTGTTCGACTTCGCAGCGGCCTTGCTGTAGTTAAACGAACCGGTTTGCACGGTTTGTTTATCGATCACCATGTATTTATCATGGTGGATTGCATAGCGTGAAACAGTACGGGTCGGGATGCCGGCGCTTGAAAGCAGGTTCAGTGCGCCAAGGCTGGCCTTGGAACGATTGCCGTTCTCATCGACAACGACTCGTACATCGACTCCCCGCTTCTTTGCGCCAAGCAATGCCTTGCTCACAACGGGCGAGGTAAAGGAATAAGCAGCAACGCCTATACTGCTGCGCGCCGATCCGATCGCTTTCAGGATTAATTCTTCACTTCCGGCAGCCGGGGAAAACGCGACATCGATTACTTGTCCAGCCGGCACATCGCTACTGCCGGCTTTCCCCGTAGCACCGCGTAATAGTTCACCAGTACGGTCCAGCACCTGATCGACCAGCCTGTCGACCGTATCGCCGGATTTTGCATTGGCGCCAAAGTAAGCTATAGCGAGTAGCAGGGGTAACAGTAAGGTTTTCATCAGTCGCGTTATCGTCCCCGCTGGCCTGCTAGCGGATGCGGTCGCCATTGTACTGGGTATTTATACAGTCAGACAGCCGATAAACGAACTTTCATTGGGAAAAATTAACCGTAGTCGCACTCTCGGTTTCTTACTGTCGCCCGAGTGACAATCGAATTTGCGCAAACTCACGTCGAATAATGAGGAATACCGCCCTTCCTGGCCCCACACTGCTGCAACTGCCGGGCAAACAGCCGGTCTATGTTCTAGGTGCTGCAAAAAACGACCCGCATGACGGGTGAATCTCAACGCACGCCTGTCAATTTGTCCGCCGAAAAAGCGCGGGACTTCATCTTTTCCTACAACGCAACAAGTGCCTGTCCTATACCGACATCGTTTGCGTTTCGACATACTCCGTCCTGAGACTGCCGCACAGAAATGCTGAATGAGAAGCAGATTGCGGCGCCATGAGATTCAATTTAACCCTATTACAGGAGATCACCATGTCGGTTGCGCAAACCTTGGACAGCACCACTGCTACGACCAGTTCACCGGCACGGTCTGCGGGATCAGGCAGTCGTACGCATAAAATTTGGTCGAACATGCACGACGTCTGCAATCTCCTCCGCATTCCGTCAGGTACCTTCGTCGGCGACGACGACCAGCATTTCCAGCATGTGCAGTTCAAGGCAGGCCAGCGTATACACACTGCCGGCCAACCATTCGACATGCTTTATATCGTGAACTGCGGCTTCCTCAAGTCGGTCATGATCGACGAGTTCGGCAATGAACAAATCCTGAGCTTCCCGATGAAGGGTGACCTGTTCGGCATCGATGGCATCCACACCAAGAAATACACGTCGGAAGCCGTTGCGCTGTCGAGCTGCGACATTATCCTGATTCCTTTCGCGAAATTTGCTGCTCTCGGCCGCACCAACCCGATCCTCGAGACGGCGCTCTATGGCCTGATGAGCCGTGAACTGATCCGCGAACAGGGCATGATCACCATGCTGGGCTCATTGACGGTCGAGGCACGCGTCGCGCGTTTCCTGGTGTCGCTGTCCGAACGTTTCTCGGCAATCGGCTACTCCGGCAAGGCATTCAACCTGCCAATGACCCGTCGTGAAATCGGTAACTACCTCGGCGTCACGCTGGAAACGGCGAGCCGTACCTTGTCCGCCTTTAACGAGCTGGGCCTGATCTCGGTAGATCAACGGTCGATCTACATCCACGACATCAATGCATTGAAAACCCTGCGCCGCCTGCCGCCATCGCGTGCACGCATCGAACAGCAGGAAAAGAAAGCAGCTGCTGCAGCCGCCTCTTCGGAATTCATCCAGGTAGCACCTACGGGCGCGATGCGGGAGCAGATGGCAGTCGTCTGAGACCCAAATCCTGGGCAATGAGGGCGATGGCCGGATAAGACCCGCCACCATTACCTGATTGCGCAATCGACGCCGGATCCGCAGCAAAGGTCGCCCACAAGGCGGTCGATGCCGCCGATTCGGCGTTTTCATGCCTGCCTTTGTCGGGGAATTCAGGCAAACTAGCTACAAGCCCGGCTCAACCGTAGCCGGCTAGATTACTAACAATTAGTCATCATGAGTGGACATACATGAAAGCAATGATACTCGCCGCTGGCAAGGGGACGCGCGTCCGGCCATTAACCTACGATCTGCCGAAACCGATGATTCCGGTACTGGGCAAGCCGGTCATGGCTTACCTGATCGAACATCTCGCCCGTTGCGGCGTCGATGAAATCATGGTGAACGTCAGTCACCTGCATGAAAAGATCGAAGAATACTTCGGCGAAGGACAGCAATTCGGCGTGCGTATCGGCTATTCGTTCGAAGGTTATACCGACGACAACGGTGAAGTCGTGCCTGTGCCGCTGGGATCGGCGGGCGGCATGAAAAAAATCCAGGAATTTGGCGGCTTTTTCGACCAGACCACGATCGTCTTGTGCGGCGATGCGTTGATCGACCTGGACATCGAAGCGGCGGTTGCCGAGCACAAGAGCAAGGGCGCGATGGCCACGGTGATCACCAAGGAAGTGCCTTGGGACAAGGTCTCCAGCTATGGCGTGGTTGTCACCGATGCCGACGGCCGCATCCAGCGTTTCCAGGAAAAACCGTCGCAGGAAGAAGCCGTGTCGAATTTTGCAAGTACGGGCATCTACATCTTCGAGCCGGAAGTCATCGACATGATCCCGGCCAATACCGAATTCGACATCGGTTCCGACCTGTTCCCGCTGCTGGCCGAGAAGGGCCTGCCTTTCTATGCACAGGGCCGTCCGTTCGAATGGATCGATATCGGCAGCATCACCGACTTCTGGACCGTGCTGCAGGATGTGATGCAGGGCAGCGTGGAAAGCCTGAAGTTGCCTGGCACCCAGGTCAGCGACGGCGTCTGGGTCGGACTCAACGCCCGTATCGACTGGGAAGGCACGACCATCGAGGGGCCGGTCTATATAGGTTCCGGCACGCATGTCGAGGCAGGTTGCCACATCGTCGGCCCTACCTGGATAGGCCATGGCAGCCACATTGTCAGCGGCGCCGAAGTCGTGCGCAGCATGATTTTTGAATACACCCGCATCGGTCATGACGTGCTGCTGGAAGACATGATCGTCTTCAAGGACTACTGCATCAGCCGCGACGGCGAGAGCCGCCATATCAAGGATTGCACCGACACGATATGGGGCAATGCCCGCGACCGGCGTATTGCCCGGCGCGCCTGAGGTGATTTATTGCGCTGCCCGCGTTCCGGCTTTTTAGCGGCCGGCGCGGCGGCCGTAGTGCACCATGCGCTTGAGTCCCAGCCATTGCTGGCGCCAGAAACCGTCGCCGTAGTCGCGGCCCTTTCCCCGAGGCGGCGGCAACTGGTCGCGCACGCCGGTCCGCGCAAATTCGTTCCCGAACCGCGCCGTTCCAAATAGTAGATCCCATACCGGAAACAACACGGCGAAGTTGTGTCCGCCGAGGCTGTTATGGCCACGGCTTTCATGGCCGACGCCGATGGCATGATGTAGCCGGTGGAAACGCGGCGACACCAGCAGGCGCTCGCCCAGCCAGCCGAAGTGGATACGTACATTCGCATGCTGCAGACTTTGCAGGATACGCGAGAGCGCCACCAGCATTACGTACTGCCCAGGCTGGACACCGATTAAAAGGGCGATCAGCGCCAGATAAAGATCGCGCAGCAAATCGTCGAGCAAATGGTTGCGGTCATCGCTCCACAGGTTCATGTTTTGCTGGCTGTGATGCAGACTATGCAATCCCCACCACCAGCGGACCTGATGCTGGGCCCGGTGATACCAGTAATCGAAGAAATCCAGCACGACCAGGTAAATCACGAACGACACCAGCGGCCGGTCGCTGACGCCGGGCCAGACTTTGTCGAGGTCGAACTGGTGCATGCCATGCAGGTGCAGGAAACCGGTGAACTGGTCGATCAGCGGATCGAGCAGGAAAAAAATGAGCAGCGTGAACGCGCCCAGCCTGTGTATGACCGTGTAGATAAAGTCATTCCAGCGTGCTCGCCGGTCATCGAACTCATGTACCGGTATCCATGCCTCCAGCGGGCGCAGCACCAGCCAGATCAGCAGCAGCTCCAGGATGCCGATCAGGAACCATTCGGTGCCTTCGAATGCATTCTCGCTGAACTCACCCAGTCCAGCCTGGAACAGGAAAGGCTGGACGATGGACTCGAACAGCCAAGCTTGCACTATTGCAAAATAATCTGCCAAATTTTCGATCACCGCCCGATCTCCTTAGCTCCAGCACGGGCTGGCAATGCCTTTGTGCGATAGTCGGGATGGTCCCGCAAGGTCGCAAAACAAAAGCCTTTTTGCTCCAGTCCGCTAAGCAAGGGTTCGAGCACCGCAGGTGCCCACGGGTCTTTACGCGACCAGATGCCGAGATGCGCGACAAAGATGTCGCCATCACGCAGTCCGTCCAGCGCCCGCTTCAGCAATGCCGCATTCGAAACCTTGTCGCTGGATAATTCATCGCCCGAAAACCCGGCTGGCGACCATCCGACATGCGCATAGCCGCAGGCCTGGCCTGCTGCCAGCGTTGCCGGAGTAAGCTTGCCGCCTGGCGCACGCCAGAACGGGTCGAGGGCGGCGCCGGTCAGATCGCGAAATCGCTGGTCGACACGTTTCAGTTCGTGGCAATAATCGGCGTCGGTCCAGGCAAGTTTCTTGCCGGCCTGCGGTCCGAACTGTGGCCGCACTTCCATTCTGCCCTGCCCCAGGTCGCGCAGCGCGTAGACATGGTCGAAGGTATGGCTGCCAAACGCGTGGCCTTCGTCCCGCAACATTTTCCAGTAAGGTGCCCATGACGGATCCAGCGCATGGTCGCCGCGCACGGTTTTCTCGCTCGCGAGGAAGAATGTCGCCTTCGCGCGATGCCGGCGCAAGGTGTCGGCCACCAGTTCGGCCTGGGACTGGCTGCCGGTATCGAACGTCAGGTAGATGGTGCCACGGCACGCAGGCGCCGCCGACGCCGCAGGCGTCAGAAAAACGGCCAGCAGCGCTGCGGCCCTGCGTCGCCCGGCTCTAGCGGGGCGCGTGATTAATGAAGTAGACGCCATGTGGCGAACGCCCAACGGGAATCAGCTTGATGACCTTGCGGCTCGGAACGTCGATGACCGCCACCTTTTTAATCCAGCGCAGCGTGACCCACAGCGTCTTGCCGTCATCGGTCAGTTCCATGCAGTCGGGGCCGCCGGGAACGTCGATGGTGCCGACGTTTTCCAGCTTTTCCTGGTCGATGATATTGATGGTGTTGGAAACACGGTTCGATACGAAGGTGAACCGCTTGTCGCCTGTGAGGCGGAAGTTGTGGGCGCCAGCGCCCGCCTTGATACGCTTGACCGTTTTTTGGGCGCGCCAGTCGATTACTTCGACATAATCGCTGCCCATAATGCCTACCAGCAGGTACTTTTCATCCGGCGTCATCGCGATACCGGCCGGCAGCTTGCCTACCGGCATGGACCATTTCACGGTTTGCGTGGCAAGATCGATCGCGCTGACCTGGTCGCTGCCCTGCTGCGTGATGAATACCAGCTTGCTGTCCTGGGTGAACGCCATGTGGCTGGGCATCTTCGCCAATGGCAGCCGCTTGTGCAGCTTGAGGTCCTGGCCGTTATAGGAATACAGGTCTACCCGGTCCAGGCGCAGCGCATTCGAGACGAACCACTTGTTGTCCGGCGAGAAGCCGATCTGGTACGGGTCGATGATGTCCGGTACCCGGCGTTGTATCTTGCCGCTACGCGGGTCCAGGAATATCAGTTCGTTGCTGACTGCGCTGGCGACGATCAGGGACTTGTTGTCCGGTGTCGCCATCAGGTGATGCGGCTCCTTGCCGACGGCAAACGAGGCAGTTTCCTGGTAGGTTTCCTGGTCCAGCAAGCTTACCGTCGCGTCCCTCGAATTGAGCACGACCACGACAGCAGCCTGTGACACAGCGGCTGTGCCCAGGGCAAGGAAGAAAAAGGCACCGCGGCGAAGATGTTGGAGCATGGTAAGCACTCGTACTAGGAAGATAGACGGCGTTCGATGCAATGCCGGATCATGGAAAGTCATGCGAGCCTAACTATAACTGAATCAAGTTTCGTAACCGGAATAATTTCAGGTTCGACCACAGACTGATTTCAACGTCGTCTCATCCGGTCTACAGCCCTCGGGCGCCTGCCCGAAATTAGCACGCACCGAAGAAAGTCTTCTGCGTAAAATTTCCCAAATACAACAGTAGTATTACCTTAAGGAATGATTTTCTGATACATTTGGGCTGCCCTGGAATTGCCCATAGGATACAAATGTTTGCCGCATCCCGTACTGCCCTTTGCATAGCCGGCTGCCTGCTGCTGGCATTTTCCGCCGTCGTCTGCCGTGCGGAAACCGGCGTCAGCGGAAGCCGCATCCTGCTTGGCCAGTCTGCAGCATTCAGCGGCCCTGCAGCCCAACTCGGGATAGACCTCAACGCCGGCGCGAGACTGTATTTCGACAGTGTGAACCAGCAAGGGGGAATCCATGGCAGGAAAATTGAAATCATCACCGCGGACGATCAATACGAGCCCGGACTCACGGTGGAAAACACCAGACGACTGATACAGGTAGAACAGGTGTTCGCCTTGTTCGGCTACGTCGGAACGCCCACCAGCAACGCAGCGCTACCGCTTTTCACCGCAGCGAAAGTGCCGTTCTTCGCACCATTTACCGGCGCACGGTCGCTGCGCGAACCGTTCAATCGCCAGATTTTCCATATACGGGCGGGCTACATCGAGGAGACCGAGCATCTGGTCGACCAGCTTGTACGCGTCGGTGTGCGCAATATCGCCGCCTTCTACCAGAACGACGCCTATGGCCAGGCCGGGCTGGATGGCGTGCAGCGCGCCCTGGCCAAGCGCGGCATGACCATGGCCGACAGTGCGCCGGTTGAACGCAATACGCGCAACGTCGCCTCCGCCGCGCAAAAGCTGCTGGCGAAACGACCGGACGCGATTATCCAGGTTAGCACCTATGCCGCGTCGGCAGCGCTGGTGAAGCAGATGCGCGCAGCCGGCTACACCGGGCAGTTCCACAACGTGTCCTTTGTCGGCAGCCAGCCGCTGGCCAGTGCGCTCGGTGCAGACGGCCAGGGCGTCGGCGTCTCCCAGGTCGTGCCTTTTCCATGGAAACCGTCGAATCCCGTCGTCGCCGAATACACCCGGGACCTGAAGAAGGCCGGCAAGGGCGAACCGAATTTTTCCAGTCTCGAAGGCTATATCGCGGCCAAGGTATTTGCGGAAGGGCTGCGCCGCGCCGGACCCGAGCTGACGCGAGAAAGGTTTATCGCTGCGCTGGAGACCATCACGCTGAAAAACTATGACATTGGCTTTCCGGTCGAGTTTTCACCGACGCGCCATACCGGGTCAGCATTCGTCGACATGACCGTCATTACCAAAAACGAAAAGTTTCTCAATTAGGCCGCGCCGCCTGCCACGCAACCATCAAAGCTCAGCCATGCCCACTCAATGCACCCTGCTCTATGCAGAATCCGACGCCGACCTGGCGCGCCAGTTCCAGCACCGGATGGAAGCACACCAGATGGATGCGATTTTCGCTGCAAGCGACATGGCAGGCATCAGCGCGCTATCCCGGCACAGGATCGACCTGATCGTTGCCAATTACCGGCTATCCGGCGGCGGCGGTTTGGTCGTTTTGCGTGCAGCACGCAAGTCGCATCCCGGACTTGCCGCATTGCTGCTGGTCGAACCGGCCGACCTGAAATCCGCCGGCCCGGCGCTCCGCGACGAGCGTTTCGAGTACCTGGTCAAGGACGCCGACGGCGTTTATCTCGACATGCTTCCCCTGCTGGCGCCGCGCTTGATCAGCCAGCATCTTCAACAGGCAGCGCTCGACCGGCTGACCCAGGCGCTGCAGAAGGAGCATGCGCTGGCGCTGGCAGCGGCGGAAAGCAACGAGCATGGGCTGGCGATTATTGGCGATGACCTGCGCTTGCGGGTCTGCAATGCGCGTTTCCTGCGCTTCCTCGACCTTCCGGACGCCATGGGCATTCCGGGTACTGCCGCAGCCGACCTGCTGCGACTTGCCGGCGCGGCTGAACAGGCGGAAGAATTGTTTGCACAACCGGGCTTTTGCCTGAAGCGGCGCAATGAAGCCGGGCAGCTGCTGGACATTAGCGGCAGCCGTGGCGACGGCGGCATGGTGCTGACGTGTACCGTTTCCGGCGGCCGCGATGCGGCAGGTCGACCCGACTGGAAACAGGCGAACCTGGATGCACTGACCGGCTTGCCGGGTCGGCTGCTGTTCATGGAACTGCTGAAGCACCAGGTACAGCGCGGCAGCCGCAGTGGTTATAACGACGCGGCGCTGCTGCTGCTGGACATCGATGGGTTCAAGGCGCTGAACCAGGCCCATGGCAATGCCGTCTGCGACCTGCTGCTGACGGAAATAGCGCTCAGGCTGTCGGGCGCGGTACGCGAGTCCGATGTCGTAGGGCGGATGGAAGGCGACCAGTTTGCCATATTGGCAGTGGACGTGCACACGGCGGAAAACGTGGAAATCGTCGCCGGCAAATTGCTTGCCGCCATTGCCCGGACGTTCACGGTCCATGATGCGGAGATTCGGCTTACCGCGAGCATAGGCATTGCGTTCCAGCCGGCCGAACTGCTGGACGCGGCAGCCCTGATGAAAAACGTGGAGGACGCGGTGTCCCATGCCAAGGCGGCAGGCAAGAACCGCTATAAGTTTGCGTGAGATCATGCAAGACGCGCAGCGATTCAAAAGCTGAGCTATTATGCCGACTTCGGCGATTTTCGTGTAAGTAGCAAAAAGATAATGATTATTTGCAAGAAGTTATGCAAATGGTCGCTTTTTGCCCGATTTGCCACGCCGGCGCTTCCTCGACGCTCCTACCGGGTAAGATTTACTTGGGGAAACTTTTTTTTCGCGCGATAATTGAACAGTTCCTTATCGCAACTTCCTCGCTAACAAGGCGTTCCATGAACAAGCAGACCAAGCCAAACAAATCACGCTTACTCTCCGCATTTTCCAAGAACTATTCTGGCCCCCTGACCCACGTTGCGCTCTCCGCGCTCAGCGCGTGGATGATGGTCCAGGGCCTTAAAGGCCTGGTCGGCTTCACCGTCAATTCCCAAAGCGCGATGGCTGACCTCGTCGGCATTATCGTGATCGTCGCGATTGCCCGCTGGATGAAGGTCAAGCCGGACCCCAAGTAAGCGACTTTTCCTTGTATGCCTGGGTAAACTCGGACAGTTGATCGGCTGTCATTGGTCTGCTGAAATAAAAACCCTGCATTTCATCGCATCCATGCCGATGGAGGAAGGCCAGTTGCGCAGCGTTTTCCACGCCTTCCGCAACGACCTTCAGCTTCAACGCGTGCCCCATGGCAATGATGGCTTTGATAATGGCTGTGTCGTTCGCATCATGCGGGATATCCTGGACAAATGAACGGTCGATCTTCACGCTATCGAGCGGGAACCGCTTCAATTGTGCAAGGGATGAATAGCCGGTACCAAAGTCGTCCATCGAAATGGACAGGCCGATGCGCCTCAACGCGGCTAGGACTTCCGTCGCCAGGGCCGGGTCCTTTACTACCAGGCTTTCCGTAATTTCCAATTCCAGCAAGCTCGCGGGCAAATCGTGCCGCTTCAGGCTCGCATCGATGTCGCTTGCCAGGTTCCTGTCGGCAAACTGCCGTGGAGACAGGTTGATGGCCACCGGCAGCAGCGCCTGTCCGGCTTCGCGCCAGGCGGCAAGCTGGCGGCATGCTGCCTGTATGACCCATCGCCCGATTTCCAGGATGTCGCCGGACGATTCCGCCAGTGAAATGAAGTTCGCTGGCGGCAGCAAGCCATGCCGTGGGTGTTGCCAGCGCACCAGTGCTTCGACCCCGGTCAGGCGCCCTGTGGCGAGGTGCAGCTTGGGCTGATACATCAGCACCAGTTCATCGCGGGCAGCAGCGCCGCGCAGGTCGGCCTGCAGCTCCAGCCTGCCGACCGATGCCGCCACCATCTCGACGGCATAATGGCACACCGCATTTCCCCCCTGGACTTTCGCCTGGCACATGGCAAGGTCGGCGCTGCGCATCAGCGCATGGGCGTCGGTGCCGTCGTCCGGAAAACGGCAGAGCCCGATGCTGACCGTCGAACGGAACTCGCGCTGACCTACCTGTATCGGCTGGGCCAGCGACTCCAGCAGGCCGTTGGCCAGGCTCTTCAGGCTTTCCAGCGAAGACGGATTGCGAACCAGCACGGCGAATTCATCGGCGCCCAACCGGGCGACATCGTCCGCCTTCCCCACCGCTTGCCGCAACCGGTGCGCAGTCTGGCGCAATACCGTGTCGCCCGCCTGCTGGCCCAGCCTGTCGTTGGCGATCTTGAAGCGGTCCAGGTCGATAAAGAGCAGGCCGGCGGCCTGGCGGCGGCGTCCGGCCTGCAGCAACTCGGCTTCCAGGAGCTGGTGGAAACGGGCGCGGTTAGGCAGTCCGGTCAGCGCATCGTAATCGGACAGGTTACGGATCCTGGCTTCGGACTCCTGGCGCACGATTGCCACTGCGGCGAGGTCGGCGATGGACGGCATGATGCGCAGCTCGATGTCGCCAGGAGCACGGACATCCTGAAAATACAGCGCTATGGTGCCAAGTATCCTTCCCGACTGGCCGAATATCGGCCAAGAAAAACAGGAAGCCAGGTCATGGGCCGATGCCAGTTCCTGGAAGCTCTTCCATAATGGACTGCCGGCAATATCCGCCGTAAACACCGGCGCGCGACGGCTGACAGCCGCACCACAGGTACCGCTTTCCGGCTCCACGGTCAGCCTGAGCAAGGCGCGATGGAAAGCCGGCGCGAACGATGGCGCTGCAACGCGGCTGAAACGGTCGCCTGCTTCGTTAAGCAACAAGATCGAACAGGATGCGCTGGCAACGCAGCGTTCGACCATCTGGGCGATATCGTCCAGGACCGGCTGCAGGTCGTCTCCCTGCAGCACCATCTTCATTACGCGGCCATGCCATTCAAGATAATCGGAAAACGGCGTGTCGCGGCCAATCGACTCAGCCTTCGTTGAAATGTTGTAAGCGCCGGGCAGTGCCATGGAAAGCGAGTCACGCTGATCGCGTCTCTGCAACTTCCGGATTGCATCGAATTCCCGGATTTCGGTCATCATCGCGACAATCCGCGTGACACGCCCACCTTCGTCGAATGCCATTGCACGGCAACGGGCGCTGACCGGCAGCCAACTGGAAGGCATCCGGATCCGGAAACTGGCATTGACGATCGTGCTGGTCCCATCGAGGCACCTGTCGATCATCGCATCGAGCTCGGCATGATCATTGGGATGGATCAGCGCCCGTACTTCCATGGCGTCGAGGTAGGTAAGCCGGTCGACGCCGTGAGCGCGCTGGGCCCAGCGACTGCTGAAGCAGACCAGGTTCTCTTCGAGTTCCCAGACCACGACGATCAGGTCCAGCGCATCCGCTGCCAGCTCGACCAGGGACAGTGACAGGTCATGCCCGGCATTTCGTGCCTGCATGTCATCTTCATCCGACGGAAGTTCGTCCATGGTTTTGCTCCTGCCTGCCGACATGATCTTGCGTCTGCCCAGTAACGGTAGAAAAGCGGTCACCGCCATCGTCGCACGCAGTAGACCCTATCAAAATGCGAACAATCATCCTTTTATCAAACAGAATTTGGTTTTAACGTACCCAGGCAAGGAATCGCCTGTCGGCAAGGCCCTTTTTTTCCTGCCGAGCGCTTCTGGTGAAACGCAATGGACAGAACGCAAAATGTTGAGAATCGCACAACTGACCGAAATCAACATATTACGATTGATGGATTACGGACTTGGGCTGGCACATCGCCTTAACCGCACAATTGTGTATAAATAAATACATCCTTAGCGCCAGCCGACTTCTATCATGACGATCCTGGACGACCAGCAGCGCAGCCAGAACGGAGCGCAAGCGGAACATTGCGAAGCCAACCTCACACAGTTGCCGCTCAGCGCCGATCATGCGTGGCTGGCAGCCTTGCTGCGCACGGCGATGGACGCCGTCATCATCAGCGACAGCGAACTGCGCATGGTCTTGATGAATGTCGAGGCGCAACGCTTGTTTGGTTACCGTCTGGAAAAATTGGCCGGGCGAGGCATCGCCTCACTGCTTGCGGCCGGCTCATACGAGCGACTGCAGCAGGCTGCCAATGGTGCGTCAAGCGCGATGAGATTCCGGGCCGAGGGTGTGCGAGCCGATGCATCCCGCTTCGAGATGGACCTTTCCCTGTCCTCGGTAACCTGTGGCGACGTAGCTTTCCTGGTAGCAAGCATGCGCGAATGCAGTCCGGCAACCGTGGCCGGCCAACGCCAGGCACTGTCCTTCCACCAAGCGCATGAACTCGAAAAACGCCGATTTTCACACGAACTTTACAATGAGCTTGGCCAGTGCCTCTCCGTTCTCAAGCTGGATCTCGACTGGCTTGAGCAGACAGTGCACGCTGCCGACCGCAGCAGCCTCTGCGTCGACCGCATTGCCAACATGCAGTTACTGCTCGGCAGCGCCATCTTGCGTACCCGGGCAATCGCCTCCGACCTCCGGCCGCCGTTGCTGGATGACTTCGGGTTGCTGGCGGCAGTGCGCTGGGTCGCGCAGGCATTCGAGAAGCGCACCGGGATACGATGCGAGATCGATTGCGACACGGACGCCATCGCCGGTGGCGACGCGGTCGACTCCGTGGTCTACAGGGTGGTGCAGGAATGCCTGCTCAACGTGGAGCGGCAGGCGCAGGCCAGCCGGGTACAGTTGTCGATACAATCCGATGGCCGGCGGCTGGAAGTGCTGGTACAGGACGATGGCGCCGGCATGCCGGGCGGCGCGGAACGCATGCCCGCCGGCTATGGACTGGCCGCGATGCAGGAACGTATCTATACTCTGGGCGGGAACATGGACATTTGCTCCAGCGCCAAGCGGGGAAGCGCGATACACGTCAGCCTTCCCATCGAGCCACCGGTAGTTCATTTAAGCTGACCATGATTCGTATCGTTATAGCGGACGACCACACCATCATGCGCGAAGGGCTCAAGCGCATCCTCGACGGCGCCGATGACATCGAGGTCGTCGGCGAGGCAGTCGACGGATTCGAAGTGCTGGCCCAGGTAAGGAAAGGCGGCTTCGACCTGCTGATGCTGGACCTGTCGATGCCGGGCCGCAGTGGCGTCGAACTGATACGGCAGATCAAGGACGAGGTGCCCAAGCTGCCCATCCTGATCCTGACCATGCACGAGGAAGAACAATATGCGGTGCGGGCGATCCGCGCCGGCGCGCGCGGCTACCTGACCAAGGAAAGTGCCGGCACACAACTTGTCAGCGCGATTCGCCGGGTTGCCTCCGGTCGGCCATATATCAGCATCGAGGTGGCAGAACAGCTGGCAATGGACGCCATGCCCTCGATGCAGGAACTGCCGCACAAACATCTTTCCGACCGCGAATTCGAAGTCTTCAGCCTGCTCGTAATAGGCAAGTCCATCACGGAAATCGCCGAGCTGCTGCACTTGAGCGTGAAGACCGTGAGCACCCATAAAACCCGCATCCTGCACAAGATGGGCATGCCGTCCCTGGCGGAACTGGTCCAGTATGCTGTCGCACACCGGTTGCTGATGCCCATGCGGCTGTAGTAAGGCATGCTGTCTGACAGCGCTTGCCCTACGTCCCTGTAGGAAAATCCCTACACTCCCATTCAGCGCATCCCGATAGTCAGTCGACAACTACCTTGGGATACTGATCATGTGTTTCGCTGCTTCGGGTTTCTCGCTTAACAATTGCGACTTGCCGGATAACGAAAGATTCTTGCACCGGCCGTCGAGAATCCCGCAGCGCGAAGTCACAGACCAAGCGTAACAGTCGGTCGGGAACGATTAACGATGTTAATCCCGGATCGCCTCGCTTCAATGTACTGATTGGGAGATCGTCATGGGATCCATGCAAGCACACGACACACGTTCCGAACCGGTTTCGCCGGCCGCTCTCCGCCTCCCCCATCTGGAAGCCGGCTGGCAAAGGCAGGGCAAGCTGTGGTCCACCCTGAAGGAACTGTGCGCGCTGCTGCGGATCCCCGCGACCTCGGCCATGAACGACGACGACCTGCTGTTCCAGCATGTGCAGTTCAAGACCGGGCAGCGCATCCATACCATAGGCCAGCCCTTCGACACCCTGTACATCGTCCATTCCGGCTTCCTTAAAACCGTGCTGATCGACGAATACGGCAATGAGCAGGTGCTGAGCTTTCCGATGAAAGGCGATCTGTTCGGTGTCGACGGCATCCATACCCGGCGCTATGCCTCCGAAGCCGTGGCCCTTTCCAACTGCGACCTGGTGCTGTTGCCATTCAAGAAATTCATCGCGCTCGGCCGTTCCCACGTGGAACTGGAACACGCGATGTACAGCGTGATGAGCCGTGAACTGGTGCGTGAGCAGGCAATGGTTAGCATGCTGGGCGCCCTGAGCGCCGAGGCCCGTGTCGCCCGCTTCCTGGTGTCGCTGTCGGAGCGCTTTGCCGAGATGGGTTATTCCAGCAAGCTGTTCAACCTGCGCATGACCCGACACGAAATCGGCAGCTACCTCGGACTGACGCTGGAAACGGTCAGCCGGACGCTTTCCGCCTTCAACGAGATCGGCCTTATTACTGTCGACCAGCGTTCAATCGGCATTTGCGACGTCGAGTCGCTGCGCACGCTGCGCCGCCTGCCGCCGTCGACCACGCGCAACCGCCAGGCTGCCGGACGCAAGGCGCGCCAGTTGCCGCAGCCACTGGCCGAGGGCGGCGCCGCGCCAGCCGATCCGGCCACCTGGGACCAGTTGATGAGCGCCTGATCCTGGGCACGGCCTATTCCGACGACGCACCCGCTGGCCGAGGGCGGCCCGGCGCGATGGCACGCCGGATCCTGGTTGCGGACGAATGTCCTGCAAGTTGCCTGGCCGTCCAGCAGCAACTGCGTGAGCTCGGCTACCACGCCGATATCGTCGCCGATGCGGCAGGGGCGGTTGAACGGCACTGCCGGCAGCCGTTCGACCTGATCCTGGTGGACAGCCAGATGGCGCTCGCCCAGGGGGCAGAAGTCATCGTCCGGCTGCGCGCGACAGCTGAGGTCCGGCGCATGCCCATCGTTGCCTGCACCACCGCTTCGTCCGAGGAACAGCGCAGCGCCTGCCTGCTTGCAGGGATGGACGACGTCTGCGTCAAGCCCCTGCACCAGCCGCAGCTGCGCACACTGCTGCTGGTATGGCTGCCGCCGCGCACGGTCGAGGAAGCCAGCCGGCGTGACGCCGGCACCAGGGCCGAGTTGCAGGCGCTCGCCGATTTGTTCGGTACCGGCTTCGGCGAAGTTGTCACCCTGTTTGCGGCCGATACCGAATCGCGCCTGCTGGCCTTGCATGACGCGGCGAAGGCAGGCGACGCCGCGCAGCTGCATCGGCTCGCGCATGCGCTCTGCGGCAGTTGCGCTTCCCTGGGCGGCTGGCGCATGGCGGGCCTGTGCCGGGTGCTGGACCTGCGCTGCCGGTCCGGCCATGACGCCTATTGCGCCCAGTTGCTGGCAGATATCCGGAACGAATATCGTGGATTCAGGCTGCAAATCGAACACGTGTTGCGGTGCCAGCAGTTGGCAATGCGGCATGAGCAGCTTGCCGGCATCCGCTACTAATGCCAGTTCCGGGTCATGACGCGCCATCAAAATTCGTAGGGTGTAATAAGCGCCAGCGCATTACACCATTCTTCGCTTGCAGGCGGTGCCCGTTTATCGACCATGGTGTAATGCGCGTTGCTTATTACACCCTACGCGTCACGGTGATGAATCGGCGCCATCGATTTCGTTCGGTACGCCATGACGTGGGAATGGTGTAATCCGCCCGTTCCCCCATCCGGCACAGTCGACCAACCTTTTGAGAGCATTCATGGAAGAATCGCCTCTGCCTGCCGTGCGCACCGCGCTGGTCGTCGATGACAGCGCGGTCGAATGCATGCTGGCCACGGTGGTGTTGCAGAAGCTCGGGTTTTCGGTCACCTGCGTGGCAAGCGCCGAACAGGCGCTGCAGCACATCAGCGAACGTCCGGTCGACCTGGCGATCTGCGACATCTCCCTGCCCGGCATGGATGGGCTGGCGCTGCTGGCTGCCCTGGCGCGGGCGCCGCAGGCGCCAGCCTGCGTCGTGCTCAGCGCGCACGGCGATCCGCTCCATGAAGAAGCGGCGCTGCATGCCGGCGCGCGCGCTTACCTGGTCAAACCGTTGCGGATGGCGTCGATGCGTGCGGCGCTGGAAGGCGCGTTCCTGTCGATCCGCGAGGAAGCAATGGGCGACAGGCGGCAGTTTAATCAGCCGTAATGCCCGATGGATGGCCGCCGAAGCTGGGCCACCAGTTCGATCAGCCGCGGTCGCACTTCCTCCAGCAAGAATTCCGGCGACAGGTTGAAAGCCGGGCCGCCGCAGTTGATGCTGAGCGGCGCCGCATTCTCGCTGGGCCGGAACGCAATGGCAATCGCATTGACGTCGGGCTGCCAGTCGCCGAACGACGTGCAGCAGCCCAGTGTCCGATACTCGTCGACCGCCCGCATCACGCGGTCGCGCAGGGTCGGCCAGGCGAGTTCGTCGAGGTCGCGCACCCGTTCGAGGATGTCGTTGCGCTCGTTGCTGGATATCTCGGCAAGGTAGGCGCGTCCCATCGCCGTGCTGGCCACCGGGATGCGCGCACCGACATCCAGCCGCAGCGTCAATGCGGCCTGGCTGCGGCAGTTTTCCACGTAGATCATGCTGAGCCGGTCACGCATGCCGAGCGACACCATGGTGTGGGAAAAGTCGGCCAGCTCCTGCATCAGCGGTCGCGCCATCTGGCGAATGTCCAGCCGCGACAGCATGGCGCTGCCGAGCGCCAGCGTGGCAGTGCCCAGCCGGTACTTGCCGACCTGGTCGTCGTACTGCAGGTAACCGAGCTTGGTCAGCGTGTAGGTCAGCCGCGACACGGTGGACTTGGGAAGCTTGCTGCGTTCGGCCAGTTCCTGGTTGCCGAGCAGCTTGTCACCAGAGCGGAAGCAGGCCAGCAGTTCCAGCCCGCGTGCCAGCGCAGTCACGAAATGCCGGTCTTCCTTGATATTGGGCCGGACCAGCGGCGTCGCTATCGAGCCAGCTAATTGTTGCGTCATGGTGTTTTCCCTGGTACGTCGATGTTGAACCCGTACTGCGTCAGTTGCCCGCGGTGGCAATGCGCTGCAATTCCTTTTTCAGGATTTTCCCGGTCGGCGCCGCCGGAAGCTGCTGCATGATGATGATCTGCGTCGGCACCTTGTAGGGCGATAGCCGGTCCTTCAGGTAGGCGCGCAATGCGTCCACGGTGACGGCGGCGTCCTGCGTGGTCTCGACGAAGGCGACGACCTCCTCGTTGCCTTCGACCGCGCGCCCCACCACCGCCGACTGCACCACGTCCGGATGGGCATTCAGCACCTGTTCCACCTCGACCGGGTAGACGTTGAAGCCGGAGCGGATGATCAGTTCCTTGCTGCGCCCAACCACGTGGTACGCGCCGTCGGCGTCGACCTGCGCCAGGTCGCCAGTACGCAGCCAGCCGTCGTCGGTCAGGGTCTCGGCAGTCAGCTCGGGCGCGCGGTAATAGCCCAGCATCACATTGGGGCCGCGCACCTGGATCTCGCCGACGCCGGCCTCGTCCAGCTCGGCGCCCTGCAGCCGCACTTCGATGCCGGGAATGGCCGGCCCCACCGAGCAATCCGCGCGCGGCGACTCCATGCGGGTCTGGCAGATCGATGGCGCCGCCTCGGTCATGCCGTAGCCGTTCTGCAGAACGACCCCGAAAGTCTTTTCGAACGCCGACTTCAGCGCCGCGGTCAGCGGGGCGCCGCCCGACTGCGCCACCCGCAGGTGCGGCGCCGGCAGCGGCGTGCCGGTCTGCTCGCTCCATGCCAGGAGCTTTGCGTACATCGGCGGCGCGCCATGCATGACCGTAATGCCGCGCATGGCCAGCGCATGCGCCAGCGCCTGCTCGGTGAAACGCGGCGCCAGCAGCAGGGCTGCGCCGCTGATCAACGACGCCACCAGCAATGCCGACAAGCCGTAGACATGGGACAGCGGCAGCACGCCGTAGACGGTGTCGCCGGGGCCGAGCTTGCGCAGCAGGCGGTTATTGCTGCCGATGAAAAGCAGGTTGGCATGGCTCAGCATGACGGCCTTCGGCGCGCCGGTCGTGCCGGAGGTGTAGACCATGACCGCAGTCTGACTGGTTGGGTCCGCGAACACCGGCTCGGGCTCGGCGCCGGTATTGAGCGCTCCAAGGTAGATTTCCCCGATGACAGGCCATAACTGCCGCTCGGCGCCGCGCGCCTCTGCATGCGCACGGGCGGCGGGCGAGACAGTGCCGAAATAGAGCGCGCGGCGAGCGCCGGAGTGCTCGAGAAAGTTATCGATTTCCCGTGCAGACAGGCGCGCATTGACGGTGGCGGACCAGGCGTCGAGCTGGCTGATCGCCATGATGCAGACCGCCAGCGCCACTGCGTTTTCCGCTACCAGCAGCACGCGGTCGCCTGCCCGCACGCCAGTTGCCGACATTTGTGCGGCAACAGCGTCGACCGCCGCCGGCAACTCGCCGTAGCGAAGGGTGAGCAGGTCGTCGGTCAGCGCGATGGCGTCGGGTTGCGACGCGGCCCACGGTAAAAAAGCGTGATGAATGCGACGCGGCACGGCGCCGGCATCCGTTTGATTCAGCATGACGTCTCCTCGCACGCTGCTTGCGTGCATTCTATTTCAGCCGATACTGTCATAATGGAACCCAAAAATCAAATCGAATCAGAACGCAATTCTGCACTGCGAAACATCTATTCTATGAGGAAATCGTCATCAGCGCAGCTTTTCATCCGCTGAACAGGCAGGTTGCTGCTAGTCAAGCACACAGCACATTTCTTGACAGATGAAATGACCTCACATAGAGTTCCGCTTGCCCGAACATCATTCCACCTTGCAGAATCACGAATCGCTGTGAAAAACGACCTGCACTGTCGTCCTACTGCATTAAGCTAAACACCCGCCCACCTCAGGAGAACCAGCATGCCAGCAAGCCAGCGGCCCGAAGCCACTTCCCAGGAACTTGTCATCGGCATCGTGGGATGCGGCGTCATGGGACGCGGCATCGCCCAGATCGCGGCACTTGCCGGCGCCACCGTCTGGCTCAACGACACCCGCATCGAAGCGGCCCACGCCGCCCGCGACACGCTGGCCAATACCTTCGGCATGCTGGTGGAAAAGGGCAAGCTGCAGCAGGGCGCCGCCGACAGCGCCATCGGCCGCCTGCATGCGGGCGCCGACCTGAAGGAATTGGCCGGCTGCCACCTGGTGATCGAAGCCATCATCGAGCGGCTGGACGCGAAGAAGGAATTGTTCCGCGCGCTGGAAGACATCGTCGGCCCTGACGCGATACTGGCGACCAACACCTCGTCGCTGTCGGTCACGTCGATTGCCGCCGGCCTGCAGCGGCCGCAACAAGTGGTCGGCTTCCACTTCTTCAACCCGGTGCCGCTGATGAAGATCGTCGAGGCGATCGGCGGCCTGATGACGGCGCCGGAAATCGTCGACTACATGCTGGCGCTGGGACGCCACTGGGGCCACACCGCGGTGCGCGCAAAGGACACGCCCGGCTTCATCGTCAACCACGCGGGCCGCGGCTTCGGCACCGAGGGCATGCGCATCCTGGCCGAGGACATCACCGACATCCCGACGCTGGACCGCATCCTGCGCGACGGCCCCGGCTTCAGGCTCGGGCCGTGCGAGCTGATGGACCTGACCGGACTGGACGTGTCGCACCCGGTCATGGAATCCATCTATCAGCAGTATTACGAAGAGCCGCGGTTCCGGCCGCAGCCGCTGACGCGCCAGATGCTGGACGCCGGCGCCATCGGCCGCAAGGTCGGCCATGGCTTCTACCGCTACAGCGCGGACGGGAAGAAGGACGTCCCGGCCGAGCCGGCGCCCTCCTCCGCGCTGCCGCCCAGCGTATGGCTGTCGCAGGCCCGTCCTGAATTGGCGGCGCGGATTGCGCCTTTCCTGCAGGCCGCCGGCGTCACCGTGGAAAGCGGCGACACGCCGAGCGACGAGGCGCTGTGCCTGGTGACGCCGCTGGGCGACGACGCTACCCGCTGCTGCGCCGCGCAGGGCCTGGATCCGCGCCGCACGGTGGCGGTGGAAACCCTGTTCGACCTGACGCGCCGCCGCGTGGCGATGACCACGCCGGCCACCGACGCCGCCTATGCCGACATGGCGCGCGGCCTGCTGGGCGCGGACGGCGCCGCGGTCAGCCTGGTGCGCGACAGCACCGGCATGGTGTCGCAGCGCGTGGTTGCCCACATCATCAACATCGCGGCCGAGATCGCCCAGCAGGGCATCGCGGAGCCGGCCGATATCGACCGCGCGGTCACGCTGGGCCTGGGTTATCCGCGCGGCCCGCTGGCCTGGGGCGATGAACTTGGCGCAAAGACTGTACTCAACATACTGGACAATTTGCTGCGGGAAACCGGCGATCCGCGGTATCGTCCCAGCCTGTGGCTGCGCCGGCGCGCCGAACTCGGCCTGTCGCTGCTGCACCGGGAAAACTGATGCATCCCTGCTGCGCCGGCCCCGGGCCGGCGCAGCGCTTCGACCCCGCATCGCTCACGCACCATCAAAACTATCAATCTGGAGAAAACCATGCAATCCAAAGCACAATTCCACTGGGACGACCCGCTGTTGCTGGACCAGCAGCTTACCGATGAAGAACGCATGGTGCGCGACGCCGCGGCGGCCTACTGCCAGGACAAGCTGCAGCCGCGCGTGCTGGACGCTTTCCGCAACGAGACCACCGACCCGGCCATCTTCCGCGAGATGGGCGAGCTTGGCCTGCTCGGACCGACCATCCCCGAGCAATACGGCGGCCCCGGCCTGAACTACGTGGCCTACGGCCTGATCGCGCGCGAAGTCGAGCGCGTCGACTCCGGCTACCGCTCGATGATGAGCGTGCAGTCGTCGCTGGTGATGGTGCCCATCTACGAATTCGGCACCGAGGAACAGAAGCGCAAGTACCTGCCCAAGCTGGCTACCGGCGAGTGGATTGGTTGCTTCGGCCTGACCGAACCCAACCACGGTTCCGACCCCGGCTCCATGATCACCCGCGCGAAGAAGGTCGACGGCGGCTACGAGATCAGCGGCGCCAAGATGTGGATTTCCAACTCGCCCATCGCCGACGTGTTCGTGGTCTGGGCCAAGGACGATGAAGGCGCGATCCGCGGCTTCGTGCTGGAAAAAGGCATGCAGGGCCTGTCGGCCCCGGCCATCCACGGCAAGTTCGGCCTGCGCGCCTCGATCACCGGCGAGATCGTGATGGACGGCGTGTTCTGCCCGGAAGAAAACGCCTTCCCCGACGTGCGCGGCCTGAAGGGTCCGTTTACCTGTTTGAACTCGGCCCGCTACGGCATCGCTTGGGGCGCGCTGGGCGCGGCCGAAGCCTGCTGGCATACCGCGCGCCAGTACGTGCTGGACCGCAAGCAGTTCGGCAAGCCGCTGGCGGCCAACCAGCTGATCCAGAAGAAGCTGGCCGACATGCAGACCAAGATCACGCTGGGCCTGCAGGGCTGCCTGCGCCTGGGCCGCATGAAGGACGAAGGCATCGCGGCGACTTCCATCACGTCCATCATGAAGCGCAATTCCTGCGGCAAGGCGCTGGACGTGGCGCGCCTGGCGCGCGACATGCTGGGCGGGAACGGCATCTCCGACGAGTTCGGCGTGATCCGCCACATGGTCAACCTGGAAGTGGTCAACACCTACGAAGGCACGCATGACATCCATGCGCTGATCCTGGGCCGCGAGCAAACCGGCATCGCCGCATTCTGACGCGAGAGGCAAGCATGGACCTGAATTTCACTCCCGAGGAAAGCGCATTCCGGCAGCAGGTGCGCAGCTTCATGCAGGAGAAGCTGCCTGCCGACATCCGCCAGAAAGTGTTGGGCGGCCTGATCGTCGAGCGCGACGACTATGTGCGCTGGCAGCGCATCCTGCACGAACAGGGCTGGGGCGCGCCCAGCTGGCCGGAACAGTTCGGCGGTCCCGGCTGGAACGCCACGCAGCAGTATATTTTCGAAGAAGAGTCGGCGGCGGCCGGCGCGCCGCGCGCGATACCGTTCGGCCTGAAGATGGTGGCCCCGGTCATCATGGCCTTCGGCTCGCCGGAACAGCAGCAGCGCTACCTGCCGAAGATTTTGGCAGCCGAGGAATGGTGGTGCCAGGGTTATTCCGAACCCGGCGCCGGCTCCGACCTGGCATCGCTGAAGATGCGGGCCGCGCGGGAAGGCAACGAGTACGTGCTCAACGGCCAGAAGACCTGGACCACGCTGGGCCAGTACGCGGACTGGATCTTCTGCCTGGTGCGCACCGACCCCGACGTCAAGCCGCAGCGCGGCATTTCCTTCATCCTGGTGCGGATGGACACGCCGGGCATCACCGTGCGCCCCATCATCACGATGGACGGCGCGCACGAAGTCAATGAAGTCTGGTTCGAGAACGTCCGCGTCCCCGCCGAAAACCTGATCGGTGAAGAGAACCAGGGCTGGACTTATGCCAAGTTCCTGCTCGGCCACGAGCGCACCAACATTGCCGGCATTGGCATTGCCAAGCGCGAACTGGCGCGCCTGAAGCGGGTCGCGGCGCAGGAAACCAAGAACGGCAAGTCCTTGCTGAAGGACCCGATGTTCGCCGCCCGCGTGGCGCAGGTGGAAGTGGACCTGACCGCGCTGGAGATCACCAACCTGCGCGTGCTGTCGGCCGAGGCCGAACACCGCGCGCCGGGACCGGAAGCGTCGATCCTGAAGATCAAGGGCACCGAGATCCAGCAGGCCATCACCGAGCTGCTGACGCAGGCGGTGGGGCCGTATGCACTGCAGCTCAACCGCGCGGCGATGGCTGCAGGCTACCAGGGCGAGCATGCCGGTCCGGCGTATGCGGAACCGCTGGCGGCCGGCTATCTCAACATGCGCAAGCTGTCGATCTATGGCGGCTCCAACGAGATTCAGAAGAACATCATCTCGCAAATGATCCTGGGACTGTAAATCATGGACTTCACATTCACCGAAGAGCAGCAGATGCTGCAGGACACCACGCGCCGCTTCGTCGCCCGGGATTACACGTTCGAGACGCGGCGCCAGCGTTTGGCAGCCGCCCGCGAAGGCCGCGGCGACCGCAAGGTCTGGCAAGGCCTGGCCGACCTCGGCGTTCTGGCGCTGAACGTGCCGGAAGAAGACGGCGGCCTGGGCGGCAATGCCATCGACACCATGCTGGTAATGAGCGCGCTGGGCGAAGGCCTGGTGCTGGAACCGTTCCTGACGTCTGCCGTCCTGTCGACCCGCGCGCTGGCTACCCTGGGCAGCGCCGCGCAGAAGGAAAGCATGCTGCCGGCGCTGGCCGCCGGCGAGACCATCGTGGTCTTTGCGCATGACGAGGCGGCCAGCCGCTTCGACTGGAAAGCCATCGAGACCACCGCCCGCGAAGACAACGGCAGCTATGTGCTCAATGGCCGCAAGAGCGTGATCGGCTATGCGCCCGCCGCCGACGTGCTGCTGGTGACGGCCCGCATCGAAGGCCCGGACCAGCCTGGCGCGATGGCGGTGTTCGCGGTGCCGCGCAATGCGGGCGGCATGCGCATCGTGCCGGCGCCGATGGTCGACGGCTCCGTCGCCGGCGAGATCGTGCTGGACGAGGTGTCGCTGCCGGGGCAGGCCCTGCTCGGCGAGTCGACCGACGATGCGGAAAGCCGCATCGCCGACGTGCTTGACGCGGGCATTGCCGCCATTTGCGCCGAAGCGGTGGGCGCGCTCGACAAGCTGCTGGCGGCCACGGTCGAATATGCCCGCACCCGCAAGCAGTTCGGCGTGCCCATCGGCAAATTCCAGGCGCTGCAGCACAAGATGGCGGACATGGTGCTGCATATCGAGCAGGCGCGGTCGATGAGCTATCTGGCTGCCGTGCGCAGCACCGATCCGGACCTGAAGCAGCGGCGGCACGATCTGTCGGCTGCCAAAGTGATCATCGGGCAGGCGTGCCGTTTCGTCGGGCAGCAGGCGGTGCAGCTGCATGGCGGGATGGGTGTGACCGATGAACTCGATGTGAGTCATTATTTCAAGCGGCTGATGGCTATCGAGATGGCGTTCGGGAATACCGATGTGCATCTTGAGCAGGTTGCGGCCAGCCTGAGCTGAGGATTTAGCGCATTTTCATGCTGGCGTGCACCGGAAGCGCCACTTCCGCGCAGCGACAGTTGCCGTTGCATTAAGCCCCGCGCAGCGACAGTTGCCGTTGCCGTGGCCGTTGCTTTTGACGTGGGTCCCCGTCGATGGCGACACGTCGCTGGTG
>CAUQYP010000039.1:0-24910 GCA_963522035.1 uncultured Noviherbaspirillum sp.
GTGAGCGATTCGACGTTTCACCCGTCCAGCACGCGCTGCAATGGCGCCTTGCGTTGTGACGCTGTGGAAACGTCAACGTCAACGTCAACTACGGCTGCGCAGCTGCCTTGCATTGGCGGATGAAGCAATACGGCTAATCCTGCCGAGCGACCAAGCCAAGTCTCGACCCGACAGCTGACCAAATTTTAATTGGGGTCAGACTCGATTTGATTCAAATCGAGTCTGACCCCAATTAAAAGTACGCAAGAGAAGGCGACCCCGGAGATACCGCCCGCTGCGCGGCAATTGCACTTCTGGCGCAAGCCGGCCAGGAAATTAAGCTAGGCCGTCGTGTTGATGTTATTGCCGAGATGCGCCGGCAGCGAAGGACCCGCCGGCGCCGGCACGCTGGCAATCAGCGCTGCCGCATTGGACGCGGCGATGTCCAGTGTTTTCTTCAGTACCGTAGTGCCGATTTCCTGGCCCTGCCGAGTCTCGCTCAGCACTGTAGACAGCCTGGCAATTGCATTGACATCCATGACCTTGCTCCCGGGTTGATTGCTTGATCCTTCATTAACGGCAAGCTTGCCCGGTGCTTTAATCCAAGAGAAATCGCACGAGTTCAGGCCACCAGATACCATGCGACCGTGATCGCGACCAGGACGACATACGGAAACGCTACCGTCGGCCGAAGCGCATTTTTTCCATACTCGACCAGCAATCCGGCCAGGCCCGGACGGCTCGCCTGCCAATCGGAATGCAGCTGGTAAGCCGGCACCTGCGCTCCCCCTGCAATATGCCGCTCGATCTGCAGGATGCGCTCGCCGAGCCTCGACTGGCTCGTTCTCAGGATAGCCTCCTGCAGCCACATGACCAGCATCAGCAGCAGCGTAACGAACACGTGCATGGACAGCGCCAGGCAGGCGACAAACAGCACGATGACGCCCAGCTTGATCAACAGGCTGGTCTTTTCGTACTGCTCGTGATTGTCTTGCAGGACGGCCCATTCGTGGCCAAGGGGCGATGCATCGGGGAAGGACAAGATTTTTCCTTTTTTAAAGGTATTCGTACGCTGGCATGATGCCTAACTGGCAATGGCGGTCCAGCCCGGCGGGGAAACTGGTGACACGCTATGGCTTTATTCCAACAGTCCCGTCAAAACCGTGGCAACACGGCGACAAAATCATTTCCAATTATCAATTTGAATCG
Organism: uncultured Noviherbaspirillum sp.; assembly: GCA_963522035.1. Taxonomy (GTDB): domain Bacteria; phylum Pseudomonadota; class Gammaproteobacteria; order Burkholderiales; family Burkholderiaceae_D; genus Noviherbaspirillum_A. Next base: position 1,189 of record CAUQYP010000039.1, read on the forward strand.
TCATAATGCCATGACCCGCCCCGTTCACAATTGCCCCATGAAAAGTATCGTTCTGTCGTTATTGCTGGCCGTTGCCGCTTGCGTGACACTCAGCATCGTCGTCGCCATGATCGCCGCGCCCTCGAACCTGCAGAGCGAGGACTTCAAGACCTCGGCGCCGCCCCGCACAAGTGACAGTCCCAAGGCTGGCTGAACCACCGCAGTGCCAGCCGCGCCTCTGCCTCAGGTTTCAACGGATGTGGCATTCTCCGGCGAATCGGGGATTTCTGCCTTGGAGATAAGCAGTTTGTCGATCCGGTGCCGGTCCATGTCCATGACTTCGAACCGGTGCCCGCCCCATTCAAAGTGATCTGAAACAGCCGGTATGCGGCCCAATTGGGTGAGCACGAAGCCCGCCAGCGTGTGGTAAGCACCGGACGACTCATCCGGAAAGCGCAATTCGGTGCTGAACAGGTCACGGAAGCGGTCCAGCGAGACCCCGCCGTCGATCAGCCATGAGCCGTCTTCCCGCTGTATTGCGTCGGCTTCATGCGCCTCGTCGTCGATGACCGATACATCGCCGACCAGTGCGCCCATCACGTCGCTGAGCGTGACCATGCCTTCGATGTCGCCGTATTCGTCGACCACCAGCGCGATTTCCGCGCGGTTCTTCTTCAGCGTCTCCAGCAGGTCCATCGCGCTGACGCTCTCGGGCACATACAGCGCCGGCTTGACCGACGCCTCGATGTTGATGGCGCCCAGCCCCTTGTTGCGAATTGCCTGCTCGAACAGGTCGCCTGCATGGACGATGCCGAGGATATTGGAGCGGTCGCCCCGGCACACCGGAAACCGGCTGTACGGACTGTCGGCGATCTTTGCCAGGTTCTGCTCGATGTCGTCCTCGAGGTCGATCAGCTCGACGTCGGTGCGCGGCGTCATCAGCGCCCCGAGCCGCTGGTCGTCCAGCCGCAGCGCACGGGTGACGATGTCATGCTCGGTACGCTCGAAGACGCCGGCGTCGGCGCCTTCCCGCAGCATGCCCGTGATCTCTTCCTGAGTTACCGAATCTTCCTTCGGCTTATGGAGCCCCAGCAGCCGGATGATGGCGTCGGTGGCGACCGACAGCACCTTGACGAAGGGCGACACGATCTTCGACAGGCCCTGCATCGGCGCGGCGATCATGGTGGCGACCGTCTCCGGGTATTGCATCGCGATCCGCTTGGGAACCAGCTCGCCGAGCACGATGGAGGCGAAAGTGATGCCCACGACGACAACGGCCAGGGAAATTTCCCTCGCGTACTCGGCCAGCTGCGGAATGCTGGCAAGCTGCGGCGTCAACCTGGCCACCAGGGACGCTTCGCCGAACGCGCCGTTGAAAATGCCGATCAGCGTGATGCCGACCTGCACGGTGGACAGGAAGCGGCTCGGATGGTCGGCAAGCTGCAGGGCTGCCCGTGCGCCACGGCTGCCGTTGTCGGACAAGTTTTGCAGGCGGATTCTTTTGGAGGAAACGACAGCCAGTTCAGACATGGCGAAGATGCCATTGATCAGAATGAGGGCCAGGATAATTAATATATCCACTCTTGCGGAACGACACGGTTTCCCGCTGCTCCCGTTGTTTGGGGAAGGCTATTGTACAAGGTGCGGTCAGCGACATAATCTGCCACACGGTGATGGACGCCGATCCGGTCATCCTGGCGAACATCAGCAGGCCGCCGCCGACCCGGCAGAACAGCCTGACGGCGGCGACCCGATATGGATCGCATCAACAGGCTGTGGCCCGGGACCGGGATAATGGTCGTTCCGGCGGCGCCCCGGCCCCGCGTCGATAAAACCTGCATGCCCTTCAAAACTTTCCTGCTACCTGGCGCTGCGCGCATGTCCGCCCGTCGGCACGGCTTGCCCAAGCAATGGCCGGGCGCAACACGGGGCGTCACGGGTGCGTAAGACCTTCCGCTCGCTGCGCAGCTATAACTACCGGGTCTGGGTGGCCGGCGCACTGGTGTCCAACATCGGCACCTGGATGCAGCGCACCGCCCAGGACTGGCTGGTGCTGACCGAGCTGACCGACAAGAACGCGACGGCGGTCGGCATCGTGATGTCGCTGCAGTTCGGGCCGTCGCTGCTGCTTCTGCCCCTGACCGGCTACGTGGCGGACCGCTACGACCGCCGCAAGGTGCTGCTCGCCACCCAGACGGCCCAGGGCCTGCTGGCGCTGGGGCTCGGACTGATGACCCTGACCAGCCTGGTGCAGTTATGGCATGTCTACCTGTTTGCGCTGCTGCTCGGCTGCGTCACCGCCTTCGACGCGCCGGCGCGCCAGACCTTCGTCTCCGAGCTGGTCGGCGAGGAAGACCTGACCAATGCCGTGGCGCTCAATTCCACGTCCTTCAACGCCGCCCGCATGGTGGGTCCGGCGGTCGCCGGCATGCTGATCGCCTCGACCGGCACCGGCTGGGTGTTCGTGATCAATGCGCTGTCCTACCTCGGCGTGCTGCTGTCGCTGGCGATGCTGCGGGTGGCCGACCTGCACCGCCGCGGCAAGGCGCCGCGCGCCGAAGGCGGGCTGCTGGCCGGCCTGCGCTATGTCTGGAGTCGCCCGGACCTGAAGGCCGTGCTGTTCATGCTGTTCCTGCTCGGCACCTTCGGCCTCAATTTCCCGATTTTCATCTCGACCATGGCGGTCGGCCCGTTCCAGGCCGGCGCCGACCATTACGGCGGCCTGACCTCGGCAATGGCGGTCGGCTCGGTGGCCGGGGCCCTGTTCACCGCATCGCGCGCAGAGCCCCATATTGCGCGGCTGGTCAACGCCTCGCTGGTCTTCGGCATCGGCTGCGCGCTCGCGGCCATCATGCCGAGCTACGGCCTGTTCGGCCTGGTGCTGGTGTTCATCGGCATTTCGGCGCAGACCTTCACCACCTCGATCAATACCGTAGTGCAGCTCTCGACCGAGCCGGCCATGCGCGGGCGCGTGATGGCCATCCTGCTGGCGATCCTGATGGGCGCCACGCCGCTCGGGGCGCCGCTGGTGGGCTGGGTAGCCGACACCTTCGGCCCGCGCTGGGCGCTGGGCGTGGGAGCGGCGTCCGGCTTTGCATCGGCCATCGTGGGGCTGCTGTACCGGCGGCGCGCGCGGGCGGCGCGGGCTGCTTGAGCCTTAATGCTCCAGCGCATGCCCGGCGGCAACCCAGGCGTCGATCCCGCCCGTCAACGGCCGGACCCGCTTGTAGCCCTTCTTCATCAGCAGTTTGGCCACCACTGCCGCCGAGGCTTCATTCGGGCAGGCGCAATAGACGATGACCTCGCTGTCGACCGGCAAGTCGAGCACGGCCTTGTGGATCTCGTCCACCGGTATGGCGAGCGCACCCGGGATGCGGCCTTCGCCCTGCACGTGCGCCGGGCGCACGTCGACCACGACCGGTTCCGAGCCCAGCAAGTGCAGGTCATGCAGTTCGGCCACCGAGATGCGCGCCATGCGCAGCGTGCGGATGAACTGGCGCCGCTGCCACCACCGGTTGAGGACGAACAGCACCAGCGCCGAGCCGATCAGCACCAGCCCCCACTTGCCCAGGCTTTCCAGTACGTCGAGCAGGTCGCCGACCGTGCTGCGAAACAAAAAGCCCAGCCATAGCGCCGAACCGGCCCAGATCGCCGCACCCAGGCAGTCGAACAGCAGGAACACCGGCGCCCTGGTGCCCATTGCGCCTGCCATGGCGCTGGCGATGGAGGCAAAGCCCGGGACGAACTTGGCAATCAGCAGCGACGGCGCGCCCCACTTGTGGAACAGCGATTCGGTCTGCCGCACGCAGGAGTCCGGCGACAGCGAGATGCGGCATAACAGCGCCAGCACCCGCTTGCCGTAGCGCTTGCCTGCCAGGTACCAGGCGAGGTCGGCAATCAGCGCTGCCACGACTGCCGTGACGAGCAGGTCGCGAAAGGACATCGGTTCATTGCTCAGCAGCGCGCTGGCGATCACCATGGTCGGGTAAGCGGGCACCGGGGCGCCCAGTTGCTCGATGAAAACGTTCAGGAACACCGCGAGGATGCCGAACCGCTCGATAAGATCCACCAGATAAGACATCGCCGCCCTCTGTTCGCTACCTGCTACCCGCTACGTGCCGCCTGGCCCCGGCGAAACTTTCCGGCCGGGACGAAGTCTGCCATCAATGCAACGACGTTTCGTTGTCCATAACGACAAATCCGCCAGGAAACAACATGGAACCTTGCGCCATCGAATACCGCGGCTTCGACATCTCGGTCACGCCGCAGAAGGATCATCATGACCTCTGGGATTTCCGCTACCAGATCACGCGGCACGACGATCCCGACAAAACCGCCATCGGCCACTCGGTGGCGCGCCACCAGACCATGGACGGGCATACGACGCCGGAAGCAGCCTGCGAGTCCGGCCTGCAGCTGGCGAAAGTCGAAGTCGACAACTTCCTCGCGCTCGGCACCTGACCCCGCTCATGACGCCAGCACCGCGTGCAGCGCCTGGATGGCCGCCGCACCCTCCCCTACTGCGGTAGCCACCCGCTTGACCGAACCGCTGCGCACGTCGCCCACCGCAAAAATGCCGGGCTGGCTGGTCTCGAGGAAATACGGACTGCGCGGCAGCGCCCAGCGCTCCTCGGGTATGTCGGGACCGGTCTTCACGAAACCCTTGTCATCGAGCGCGATGCAGTCATTGAGCCAGGCCGTGTTGGGCGCAGCGCCCAGGAACAGGAACAGGTGTTCGACCGGGTAGTCGCGCACCGGCTGGCCGGCGTGCCGGCACCTGACCGTTTCCAGCTGCTCGCCCCCGACCAGTTCGACGACCGAGGTCTCGCTGTGGATGGTGACGTTGTGCGCGGCCTGCAGCCGCTGGATAAGGTAATGCGACATGCTCGCCGCCAGTCCCGCGCCGCGCACCATGATATGCACATGGCTGGCATGGCCAGCGAGGAAGACTGCCGCCTGCCCTGCCGAATTGCCGCCGCCCACGACGATGACTTCCTTGCTGGCGCACAGCGTGGCCTCCATGAACGACGCGCCGTAGTACACGCCGCGGCCTTCGTAATGCTCGAGCCTCTGCAGGTCCGGCTTGCGATAGCGGGCGCCGGTCGCAATGATCAGCGCGCGGGTCTCGATGCGTTCGCCGTTATCCATCTCGAGCCGGTAGCAATGCGCTTCGCTTTCTCCGCCTGCGCCGCATTCGAGGCGCATCGCTTCCACCGGCACCGCCACTTCGGCGCCGAACTTGCGCGCCTGCGACAGGCCCCGGCCGGCCAGCGCATGGCCTGAAATGCCGGTCGGGAAGCCGAAGTAATTCTCGATTTTGGAACTGGTGCCGGCCTGGCCGCCGGGCGCCTTCATGTCGAGCACCGCGACCCGCAGTCCTTCGGAGGCCGCATACACGGCCGCCGCCAGCCCGGCCGGGCCGGCGCCGGCAACCACGACGTCATAGCGGTTGCCATCCATGCGGTCCGGACTCAGGCCGATGGCGTCGGCGGCGGCGCGGTTATCCGGGTTTCGGTAGACCTCGCCGCTGGACGAAATCAGCACCGGGATGTCGGTCTCGCCAACGCCGAAGCGCTGCAGCAGCATGTTGCTGGCCTCGTGCATCTGCAGGTCGAAATAGGCGACGGGCTGGCCGTTGCGGACCAGGAATTCACGCAGCCGCAAGGTGTCGCTGCTGTGGGTGGAACCGATCAGGATGGTGCCGCCGCACTTGTCCTCGATCAGCGCGACGCGGCGCAGGATGAAGGCGCGCATGATCAGTTCGCTCAGGTCGGCCTCGGCCACCACCAGCTGGCGCAGCGCGTCTTCATCGATGGCGATGACCTCGGTGTCGTCGACTGCCCTGGCCGTTGCGATCGCGCCGCGGCCGGCGAGCGTGCCGACTTCGCCGGTGAATGCGCCTGGTCCGTGGGTCGCGAGCCGGTGCGGTCCATTAATAGTATTGCGCTCGACGGTGACGTGCCCGGCAAGCAGGACGAACATCGGCGCATGCCGGTCGCCTTCCTGGAACAGCACCTCGCCGGCCCGGTATGACCGCCGCTGCCCGTAGCTTTCGAGCACCTCGAACTGCTGGTCGTCGAGCACGGGAAAGGCCTGGTGCCGGCGGTCGCCGGCGCCCTGGCCTGCCGCTGGCGTAAGAGTGGTGTCGCTCATGGGTGGGTCGTCCTGAAGGTCGCCGTGCCGGTCCGGGACAGCATCACCGAATACTATGCCAAAGGCGCGCCGCGCGTAACGCCTGGCCAGGCTCGCCGAAATGACGGAAGCGCCAGACAGCTGGTGAAACCATGTCTGCCGGCGCCGGACACAGCGTAGGGTCAGACTTGTCGCAAGATCATCGAATGCGCCTGGTTCGATGTGGTTTCGGCATGCTTTTACCCGTATTTCCCTTGTCGCACAGGCTGGCACGGTCCCTGCAATATAGCTTGCGAGCCCAACGAAAAAAGCTCGCCACCCAACCAACCTCAAGGAGAATTACCATGAAAGCATTGACCATCAAGGACCTCGCCGTCTCCAAGCAACTCGCCTCCGATGAAATGTCCGCCGTACGCGGCGGCAGCAATTTCAACGTCGGCAACGTGAACTATGCGAAGAGCGGGGGTTTCGCCAGCGGCGCAACCGTCATCGCGCCGGTGACGCAGGTCGATGCCACTTCACATACCACCAGCAACATGCTGCAGAACTTCGGCGGCGAACAGTTTGCCGGGCTGCTGTAAGCAAAACGCGTCTGCCGGGGCCGTTGCAGGCTTGCCGGCAGATGCACATCAAGGTGCATGCCCGCGCCGCCCGAACAGGCCGGCGCGGCGCCTATACTGGAAACGATCACACTACACGCTCGCCGCCGCGGCTTGCTCCGGCGCATGCGTACTCTATGGAGACTGGCAACCATGGCTACCATACATATCAAGGACCTGAGCGACAGCACCGAGCTGGACCGCGAAGCGATGCACGCCATCGTCGGCGGCGCCCGCGGCAGCCAGCCATGGCGAGCGATCGCCGAAGTATTCAGGGAACGGCGCCTGGTGGACTATCCGCCGGGCATGAAGCTGCGCAACAAAGCGCCGGCGAGCAAAAAATAAGGCGCGGCGCAAGCAGACATCCACCTTCGGGCAAATTTTCCCTTTGGCGAAGTGCATGCGCTGCATGCCACAATTTGCCCGAAAGCAGAACCTAAAGCTGGCGCCGACATGTCACTGACATGCCGGAATACCATGTCGGCTTTCGCATGGGAACTTCGACCTCCATGGCACCGGGGCCGCTTACTCATGTGCCATTTTTTACCTGGTGATTCCCGAAATCAGTCCGCCGTCTACTACCAGGTCCTGTCCATTAACATACGAAGCGTCATTTGAAATCAGGAACAGCGCTGCATGAGCTACCTCCCACGCGGTGCCCTGCCGTTGAAACGGCAGTGGACGTGCCGCTCGATCGGGCCGCCTGGCACTGGCGGCACGGCCCATGGGCGTGTCGATGAGCCCTGGAGAAACGACATTGGCGCGTATGCCCTTGGCCTGGCCTTCGAGTGCGGCCGCACGGCATAGCGCGGGAAGTGCTGCCTTGGATGTTTCATAAGCAGGTTGCCGGCTCAAGGGTAATTTCGATGCAAGCGAGGAGATGAACACGATAGCACCGCCTGGAGCCATCGCCGCCATCGTGTGTTTGGCGACAAACATGTGGGCCTTGAGGTTCACCGAAAGCACCTCGTCCCACGACGCCTCGGTTTGATTATGCAGGCCCAACCCATTGCTGATGCCGATGTTAATCACAACACCGTCCAGTCCACCAAGTGTTTCAACGCTCTTCCGAACCATTTCAATGACCTGCGATTCCTTCGTTGCATCGCATGAGACGGAGAACGCGCTTCCCCCAGTGCCATTAATCATCGCCGCGGTTTCGCCGCCGGACTCCGCATCCCTGTCAATGCAAGCAATGACTGCGCCCTCACGCGCGAAAAGCATGCTCATCGCCCGGCCGTTTCCCACGGCATTCTGATCGCCGCTAACTCGCTGGCCGGCGCCTACAACCAGGATCCTGCGCCCTTCCAGTCGGCCGCGTCCTGCATCATTGCCTAGCGCGGATGGGTAGAGTTGAGCTCCTGCGTCTAATTGCTGATTCATCGTGTGCTCCTGAAAGATAAAAAACCCGCTGCGGGCGGCGGCACTGCGTTACGATCCGCCAATGGGCGAACTGCTCCAAAAGACTGGCACGTGACACTCGCCCACTACCTGGAAAAGCCACTAAACAGCTCGATCTACGACAACTTGCGTGCGGTATCATTTCCGTTCGCAAAAATGAAAAATGAAAAAAAATACAGCCGGCGCATCGTCAAAAAAAATTTCGGTCAGAGAGGTTGCTGCAGCGGCCGGCGTGTCGATCGGCAGCGTCTCGCGTGTTCTCAACGGGGGCAGTTATGTGAGTGCTGACCTCTCTGCCCGCGTTCTTCGCGCGGTGGAAGAACTTCGCTATCATCCAGACGCCAACGCCCGCGGGCTGCGCATGGGCACCAGCAAAACGATCGGCTGCCTGATTCCCGATATCTCCAATCCCTTGTATGCCTCTTACGTGTCCGGCATAGAAGCACGGCTGCAGGAGGATGGGTACATGCTGCTGTTTGGCAGCACGCGCAGCCTCATTTCGCGCGAGCGTGAACTGATCAAGCTCTTCGAGAGCCGCGGCATGGACGGCATCATTGCAACTACTGTCAACGAAGGGCCTGCAGAGTCGGCGGGAACGTTCGCGCACTGCAAGATTCCGGTTGTCATTATCGATCGCGACATGGGCGACGACTATGACACGGTCCTGCTGGATCACAGGGGCGGCATACGCCATGCGATTGAGTACCTTTTCTCGCTCGGGCATGAACGCATCATGCTGCTGACACCGGGCGCCAGCATCCGGCCGGGCCGCGAGCGCATTGCCGGATACCGGGAAGCCTACCTGGCAGCCGGCCGGGCAATCGATCCGGACCTGATATGCACGGTCAATCCCCGGCTTGGCTCTTCCTACGACGACATGAAGCGTCTGCTGGCCAAACCGCATCCGCCGACGGCCGTGATCGGGCTCAGCACCCATGTGCTGTCGGATGCCACGCGCGCCATCTATGACTGCGGCTTGTCGATTCCGAATGACATATCGGTGATCGGCATCGGGACTTCGGAATCGGTCGGATTCTCGAACCCGCCCATGACGATCCTGCGGCTCGACATCGATGTCAACGCGCGCACCGCAGCAGAACTTCTGCTTGAGCGTATCCGGGTCGGTCCCCAGGGGGTACGCCGTCATATTACCAAACCGATCGATCTGGTAATTGCCGGATCTTGCGCCCGGTGCGGGTCATCGAAGCTGTAGCCCTGTGATGCCACCGTCTGCAATAATCACCTGCGCATTGATAAACGATGATTCGTGAGACAACAGGAACAGCGTTGCGTAAGCGACTTCCCATGCGGTTCCCTCGCGTCCGAACGGCAATCTCTGCTTCGCACGTGCAGGCCTGCCGCGGCTTGCTTCCCTGCCGAGCGGTGTGTCGATCGGGCCGGGTGCAATGACATTGGCACGAATTCCCAGGTCTTCGCCTTCAAGCGCAACATGCCTGCACAACGCCGCCAGCGCTGCCTTCGAGGCGTCATAGGATGGAATGCGCGTTCCCGGACGCAAGCTTGCAGTCGATGAAATGAATACGATCGAACTGCCTGGTTTCAGCAGCGGAAACGCATATTTGCACGCCAGCATATGACTGCGAAGGTTGATCGCGAAAGCGGTGTCCCAGCCATCTGCGGTCTGGTTTGCCAGTCCGGAGGGTCCGCCAACGCCGACGTTCAGCACCAGCCCGTCCAGATGCCCCAATCCCTCGGCCGCAGCCTTGACCGCTCGCTCGATAGCGTCTGGGTCCGACACGTCCACTGTAACGGCCATTGCGTGATCGCCGTTTTTCCTGATCAGGTCTACTGTTGTATCTGCCGATGCTGCATCGAGATCCGCGCAAGCGACGGCCGCGCCCTCGCGCGCGCAGAGCCGGGATATTGCGCGTCCGTTTCCAATCGGCGGCAGAGGTTCTCCTTCCAGCTGCCGCTGGCCGGCGCCGATTACCAGGACGGCGCGGCCAGCCATCCGATTGCGGGATGGCGCGTTCCCCAGGGCTTCTTCAAATACATGGCGTTTCGGATCGATGCTGGTCAATCCCCGCGCCGGCATGTCGCTTGCTGTCTGGTCCATTTTTGCGTCCTTAAAGATATCAATACGGTGTTAATCGAGCAGTTAGAGTTAGAGCGGATCCAGCCTGACTGGCTGGCCGAATCCGGCCGCCTAGTGGGGCGGCGTTTCCTCGATGTCCACCTCGAGGTTCTCCAGGAGGCGACTTACCAGCATGTAGAAGCCGATCGTCATCATCAGTTCGACCAGCTGCTGGTGCGGAAGGCGGCTGGAAACATCATCGAAAAGTGGGGCTGGCGCCTTGACGTCGTTGACTACCGCATCGGTAAATTGAAGCACCTTCTGCTCCAGCTCGCTAAACGGCGCTCCATCCACGGGCCGCTTCGGGTCGGCAAGTACGGCCTCGATTTTTTCTGCGCTCACGCCAGCCTTGCTGGCGACACGGCGATGCTGGAAGACTTCATAACTCGACCCGCACAGCGCGCCAACGCGAAGTATCACCAGTTCGCGCAGTGTCGGTTCGATGTCGGACTTGGTCAGGATCGCACTGCCAAGCGAGAGAAAGCCGACTGCGGTATTGCCGCCATGGGCCACCATGCGGTAAATATTCAGCGGCAGCCGATCCTTGATCAGGTCGGCCAGTTGGGGGGACGCCTGGCTGAGGTCGAAATAGGGAATGCGTGCCATTAGATCTAATCTCCTTCGGTTGATGAATGACAGTCATGCGGACATGACAGAAGCGTGCTGGTGGGCCTGCCAGCGCCGACGCACCGGCAGAAACGTCAAGTGAACGCGCTCGCCATTGCCGAGCGCGCGAATCGGACCAACGAGCTGTCTTTGCAATCGGGCCGGCAGTCACATGCCGTCGATGATTCCGTGGACCGGATTTTCCTTTGCAAGCTGCATGAGTTGCTCCGGCGTCCAGTTCTCGTATTTCTTCGTCAGCGCTCGCAGGTCGGCTACGAGTTGTCTCGCCGGCAGCCCCTTGGCTTCGTTCTCCGTGATGAACTCTTCCCACATCGGCTCGACAGCCGCCTTCCATCTGGCGAGTTCTTCAGGCGGCGGGGTGATCACCTTGATACCCTTTTCTTCTATGACCTTCCTGGAAAGAGCATCATGCTCGTCGAAGCCGTTGCCGCTCATCTGATTCAAGCGGCGCAGCATGGTGTACATGAAGCGCTTCACTTCCGGAGGGTAGCTGTCGAAGGTCTTGCGATTGAATGCATAAGCCAGCGGGCTGTTGTTCAGTTTCAGCTCGGTCTCATACTTGGCCACTTCATGGATCCGGTAGCCAATTGCGCCAGTGTCATAGAATGCGACGCCGTCGACCACGCCCCGTTGAAATGCCGCATACGCTTCCGGCGCCGGTGTGGTAACGGGTGCGCCGCCAAGTACCTTGATCATCGTGGTGCCGGACCCGCCGGAAGATCGGATCTTCATTCCCTTCAGGTCGTCGATGGTGCGCACGGGTTTTTTGCTAAAGAGGTTATAGGCGCCTGTCACGCTGTAGTTGGCCAGGTAGACGCCCATCGCTTCATATTCCTTCTTGAAATATTTCGGATAAAGCTCTTCGGCGACACGCGACGCAACTGCCGCATTGGGAAAGGCGAAAGGCAGCCCAAGCACATGATGCAGCTGGAAGCTTCCAGCCTGGTATATCGTGTAGGCGGGCGTGAAATCGGTTATGTCGTTCACTGCGGCCTTGAAGCCGTCCTTGGCACTATGCAACACGCCGCCATAATATTTTTCTACACGTATCTTCCCGTTGCTTTCTTTTTCCACCATCTCCGTCCAGGGGTCCAGCGTCGTCTTTATGGTCGGGAAAGTGGCGGGTGCGGAATGCGAGAGCCGCAGGGTTATAACAGGCCCGTTGTAGGTGAAAGTTTCAGCGGCGATTGCGTTCATGGACCCCAACAGGGCAATCGGTGCGCAAACTGACGCGATCATCAAGCGAGTCGAATATTTCACCGTAATCTCCTAATGGTTTCCAAGGTTCTGATAGAAGGGCTCACCGGATATAAACCAGGGCAGTTGCTCACTTTTCCGCTTTGAGACGAAGGGCCTCGAAGCCGGGTTCCAGGTCCACGTCCATCGACTTGAGGAAGCGCCCGACACACACGTAGAAACTTGCGGTCAGGACCAGTTCGACAACTTCCGCATCGTTGAAATGTTCCTTCAGTGCGGTAATGCAGTCGGCCGACGCCGCTGGCCCACGGGTTACTTCCTCAGCCAGGCGGAGAGCGGCTTTCTCCTCCCTGGTGTATGCATCGGACGACGGCCAGGATGCAAGCGCATCGATCTTGTCCTGGCTGACACCGGCTTCGAGTGCCAAAGGAATATGGTGCGCCCATTCGTAATCGGTTTGCGAAATCTGTGCACCGCGCAGAATCATTAACTCCCGCAGCGGACGGGAAGTGCCCGCATTGAGCCTGAGCGGCCACGCGAAATCGATCCAGGCGCGAAACATTCGGGGAGCAATTCCCAACACCCGGTAGAGATTGGGCAATTCGAAATCCGGCCCGCGTGCAGCAAGCAGTTCATCGACAATCTGCTTCAGTGCAGGATCTGTTGGTCGTGCTGGCGTCATGGTCAATCTGGTCATGTGATCTCCTTAAATTTTTTGGCCGTTACTTGGCGGGATAGGCAGCCGGCTCGAGCCTGCCGACGCACCGGCGTCAACCGGCATGACGATCCCGGTGATCCAGCGGGCCTCATCGCTTGCCAGGTAAAGCACCGCATTTCCGACATCCCACCCGGTCCCTTCGGTCTGGAGCAATGAACGCTGTTGCCGCGCCAGTCGCATTTCCGGCGTCATTCCGCGCGCCGACACCATCGGGGTGTACACCATCCCGGGGCAAACGCAATTGACGCGTATGCCGTCAGGCCCGTGATGGGATGCCATTGCGCGGGTCATGTTGACCACTGCGCCCTTGGAGGTTGGATAGAGCAGGCTCGGATGTCCGCCAAGGAGCCCGGCCACCGATGCGATATTGATGATCGAGCCGGCGCCTTGTTTTTTCATTTCGGGAATCGTGTACCGTGCCATCAACATCATTGACGTGACGTTGACCCGCATTGCATGGTCCCATGCGTCCAGATCGACGTCCGTTGCGGTGCCCGCTGGACCGCTTATGCCCACGTTATTGACCAGGATGTCAACCCTGCCCCATGCGTCATTCGCTGCATGGACCGCCTTCCCGCATTCCGACGGCTGCGTCACATCGACCTGCAACGCCATGGAAACGCCCCCCTCCCTGGCGATCATCTGCTCCGTTTCGATTGCAGCGTCGGCTACGGCGTCGATGAGCAGCACCTTGGCGCCCTGTCGTGCCAGAAGAATTGCTGCCGCCCGGCCATTGCCTATATCGGACGAACGCGAACCCGCTCCCGTTACCAGCGCGACGCGCCCCGCCAGGCGTCCACCATTTTTAGTGCCTGTCATGCTTGCTCCTTGTCTCATTGGCCGGACCGCGCTACTTCATCATGGTGGGCAGCCAGGTCGCGATTCCGGGAAATGCGATCAGCAGTCCGATGATCACGAACTCACCGACCAGGAATGGAAATACGCCACGAAATATCTGCCCCATCGGAACGTCAGTGGCGATGCCGCGCATCACGAATACATTGACGCCGACCGGGGGAGTAATCAGCGCCACTTCGGTCATGATGACGATGAAGACGCCAAGCCAGATCGGATCGATCCCGAGCGCCGTCGTGATCGGAAAGATGAAAGGCAAGGTCAGGATAGTCATGCCAAAGACGTCAAGAATGGCGCCGAGGACCAGGTACATGCCAATCATGAACAGGATGAAGCCGTACTTCGACGGATTTATTTCGGTCACGAAGTTAACCAGCAGGTCGGTGATTTGCGTGACCGCCAGAAAACGCGAGATCAGGTAACCGCCGATGATGATTGCAAAGATGAACGCGCTAACGACACCGGTGTCGGAAAGCGCCTTTCTCAGGTTTGCCCACGTCAACCTCTTCATCATGAAGCTGACTACCACCACGCCGGCAGCGCCGATGCCGGACGCCTCGGTCGGCGTGCAGATGCCGCCGTAAAGCGTTCCTATCACGATGAGGAAGATGACTGCGATAGGCCAGATACCCTTTGCGGCAACCAGCTTTTCCTTGAAGGTGTACTTTGGCCCGAGCGGGCCGAGCGCCGGATTGATCAGGCATTGTCCCCATACGATGCCGGAGAAAACCAGCATGGTAAGAATGCCCGGGACAAGGCCGGCAATGAACAGCGCGGCGATGGACGTATCTGTCAAGGTGCCGTAAAAGGCGAATGCAAGGCTTGGTGGAATCAGGATGCCTAGCGTCCCCGAAGCAGCGAGAACACCAGTTGAAAGCTTTGCGTCGAAACCGTACTTTTTCATCTCTGGATAAACGATCGTACCCATGGTCGCCACACATGCCACGCTTGAGCCGGTCACTGCGCCGAACCCACCGCAGCCAAGCACAGAGGCAATACCCAGGCCGCCGCGAACGCGGCTCAGGCAGCGTTGAAGGAACTCGTACAGGTCTGCGGCTATGCCCGTGGTTGCCGTGAGTTGCCCCATGAAGATAAAAAGCGGAATGCAGACGATAATAAAGTCCGTTCCCTTGTCCCAGGTGACGAGCGTGATCTGGGACATGGTTTGCGTTACCCCGACGACGACCGCCGTTCCTGCGATGCCGACAACCGCCATTGCAAATGCGATGGGCACGCCCAGCACGAGCAGCAGGAGCATTACGACGATACCGATGATCCCTACGGTAACTGGGTCCACTATTCTCTCTCCCTTTGAATTACGACTCCTTCGACTTCGGTCACGACTTCACCTTCTTCAAGCCTTCCACGCACCATGTAGAAAATTAACTTGATGACAAAGACAAAGCTGATCAGTGCAGCAAGCGCACGGAACGGCCACAGCGGGATGTGCAATTCTTCACCGGTCTCGTTGGTCTTGATCATGTAGCCGATGTCAAAAATGCTTTGCATGGCAAGAAGGCCGAAAAACACGATCCCGGCAAGCGCGGTGAGCACGTCGGACAGTGCGCGCCATCGCCCTTTCAAATGGACGTACACCAACTCCATGCGGATATGCTTCTTCTGGTCCCACGTATAGGTCATCGACAGGAACAATGCGAGAAAGAGCAGCAGGCCATTTATCTCTTCTCCCCATGCCAACGGAGCGTTGAAGAAATAGCGCATGGCCACATTGCAGGTAATGATCAATACCATCAGGGGTAGTACGACCAGGGTGCCGAACGCATGGCACCAGCGTGAGAAACCCATGAAGACGGACTTGAGCCGGTTCAGCATGTCAACCTTCCCTCCTGTTGCTAAGATAAACATCGGCTTCGACTGGACGAAGCGATGCCGCTGGAGACCGGCGCGATCTGCCGGCAATTTATACTGCGGTCTTTATGAAAACGTTTTTATAACTGTGCGCATTATTGTGGCGCCGTTATCTTACTCAAATTCGCTGATGGAGCAGGCAGGCTGGCAGCAGCGTTGCTTATTCAGCGCTGCTGCCTGGATTACATGCCGTCGATGATTCCGTGGACGGGATTTTCCGTAACTTCCTTCATCAGCTGTTCCGGGGTCCAGCCTTCGTACTTCTTTACCAGGGTGCGCAGGTCTGCCACCAGCTGCCTTGCCGGCAGGCCCTTGGCTTCGTTCGTCTCGATAAATTCTTCCCACAGCGGTTCCGCGGCTGCTTTCCATTTAGCCTGCTCCGCGGGCGACAGTTTGATGATCTTTATTCCCTTTGCCTCGATCAGCGGCCTGGAAACGGCATCCTGCCGATCGAACTCGATGCCATACATCATGCTCAGCTGTCTTTGCTTGTTGTACAGGAAGCGCTTCACCTCCGGCGGGTAGGCGTCCCAGCTCTTGCGGTTGTACGCCCAGGCGTTTGCGGGGTTGTTCATCTTCGCTTCGGTCAGGTGCGTTGCCAGTTCATGCACCCGGTATGCGATCGCGCCGGTGTCGTAGAACGCGACACCGTCGACGACCCCGCGCTGGAATGCGTTGTAGGCTTCCGGCGCAGGCACCGCGACCGGCACGCCGCCCAGGGCCTTTATTATCTTGGAAGGCGTGCCGCCGGCTGCGCGGATCTTCATTCCCTTCAGGTCTTCCAGCGTCGACACCGGCTTTTTGGTAAAGAGGTTATAGATTCCGTTGGCATTGTAGTTGGCAAGGTACACCCCCATAGCCTCGTACTCTTTCTTGAAGTATTTCGGATAAAGCTCTTCTGCAACCTTGACGGCCACCGCGGTATTCGGAAAGGCAAATGGGAGATCGAGTACATGCGCCAGGTGAAAGCTGCCTGCCTGATACATCGTGTAGGCCGGGGTCAAGTCGGTGATGTCGTTGACAGTCGCCTTGAAACCGTCCTTGGCACTGTGCAGCACACCGCCCATGTATGACTGAATCTTGATCTTGCCGTTACTTTCCTTCTCCACCATGTCGACCCACTTCTTGCTGACCGCCTTGCTCATCGGATGGGTCTCCGGAGCGAAATGGGAAAACCGGATGGTAATTGGAGGGCCGGTGTAATCGAATTTTTCAGCGCTTTGCGCGCTGGTGGCCCCGAGCATGAAAGCCGAACCAATAATTAAAGAAACGGCCGAGCGGCAAGATATCATGGTTGTCTCCTGTATCTGTTTTTTGTAAGCCGAGCCTGACTTGCCACCCGACGTATGTTTTAACCGTATCAGAAAACGTTTTCATAAGCAATCAGGAATTTGCGTCGATCTGGTTATTAATGAAGATGCCGATTGAATTTGCCGGCTCGTTAAATTCCTTAACCTCGTTAATTGCCGTTGAAGACAACTGGACATTGCAGGCGCAGGCCGCGTTTGTTTTTTCTGGTCGACAAGGCGTCCGATTGCCGCAGTCTGAAAACTTGGTTGACATCAAAATAATCCCATGTGAAACTAGATTTAATACCATCCGAAACCAAAACCGAAGGACGGAGACATGGATATTTCATATGACCTGGTTATCCGAGGCGGGGAAGTCATCGATGGGCTTGGCGGTGCTCCCTACAAGGCTGACATCGGCATCGCAGACGGCGTGATACGCGCGATCGGCCCTATCGGCCGGACCGGTGCGGTTGAGATCGATGCGACCGGCTTGCTGGTCACGCCGGGATTCGTCGATGTACATACGCATTATGACGGCCAGGCCACCTGGGATCAGCGCATGTGGCCATCCAGCCTGCATGGCGTGACAACGGCGGTGATGGGTAATTGCGGGGTCGGCTTCGCCCCGGTGCGCCGCAGGGACCATCAACGTCTTGTCGAGATCATGGAAGGCGTCGAGGATATCCCGGGAACCGCGCTGCACGAAGGCCTTTCGTGGGACTGGGAGAGCTTTCCTGAATATCTCGACGCGCTGGACCGGACCAGCCGTGATATCGACGTGGCCGCACAGGTGCCCCATGCGGCGCTGCGCGTCTACGTCATGGGCGAACGCGGAACCTACCTGGAGGAAGCGCGACCGGACGATATCGCCGCCATGCGCCAGCTTACCGCGGCGGCATTGCGGGCCGGCGCATTGGGTTTTTCAACGTCGCGCAGCAGCAATCACAAGGCCATCAGTGGCGAGCCGACGCCTTCCTGGCGCGCCGCCGAAGACGAGCTTGCCGGCATCGCGCAAGGCCTGGCCGATGCCGGGTGTGGCGTACTGCAATTCATATCGGACTTTGCGGACGAGCAGGTGGATGAATTCGACATGATCTCCCGATTGACCAGAATCGCGGGACGACCGGCATCGATATCAATCGCGCAACGCCATGCGAAACCCGAAGGTTGGCGCGAGTTGCTAGGTCGCATCGAGGATGCCAACGAAAAAGGCCTAACGGTTCGGGCTCAGGTTGCGCCGCGCCCCATTGGGATCATGCTCGGCTTGCAAACGAGTCGGGGTCCATTCCAGGCTTGCCCCTCGTTTCAGGCCATCATGCACACGCCGCTGGAAAAAATAGTAGCGACGATGCGGCAGCCGGATTTTCGTCAAAAACTCCTTTCGGAAGCCAAAGCCAACCCTGGGAAAAGCAACGGCAACGACCTCGATTACCGCAGGATCTTCCCGCTTGGAGAAAACCCTGACTACGAGCCCGCTGCCAGCCAGTCCGTTTGCGAGATAGCAGCGCGGAGCGGACGTGACGTGCTCGACGTCGTGTACGACCTCATGCTGGAAAACGACGGGCATGCGCTCATGCTGATGCCGTTTGCAAACTACGCGTATGGATCGCTGGATGCCACGCGCGAAATGCTCGACCATCCATGCAGTATTCTCGGCCTCGGCGACGGCGGCGCGCATGTAGGCGCTATCTGCGACGCGAGCTTCCCGACGTATCTGCTGACACACTGGGGACGGGACCGCCAGGCCGGTCGCTTCGAGCTTCCGAGACTGGTAAAAATGCTCACCAGTGAAACCGCGGCAGCGGTAGGCCTGATGGATCGCGGCATCATTGCGATCGGAATGAAAGCCGACCTGAACGTCATCGATTTTTCAGCCCTGGAAGTAGATACGCCCTACATTGCGTTCGACCTTCCCGCAGGCGGCAAGCGCTTGCTGCAACGCTCCCGCGGTTATGTTGCAACCATCGTCTCGGGTGTCCCGATTTACCTTGATGGGGAGAGTACTGGCAAACTACCGGGCCGGCTGGTACGTGGAGCGCAACCGGCGCCTGGAATGGCGAGCTAGCCACAATCTAGCGCTGGCAAAGGGCTAGCCAGCAGCTGCTATAATTTTTTCCGGCCGCTGCTGCCAACAGCACATCAGGGCTCCGGCACTGGCGGCCCGAATCAAATTGCCGGGCACGACCTGCCCGCTACCTCTTGAAACATTTTCCTGAAAGTCATTTGCATGTCTCCCCGAGCGGCAGGACCGTCCGCAAGCTCGATCGAAGAGTCCTTCGGCCGCAGACTTGTCCTTCTTTACAACCTGTACACCCAACCTTTTTTTGAGCAGATTGGCCGGCCCGAGGGCATTATTCTTCCCGAGTGGCTAATCATCTCGACGCTTGCGCGTCACCCGGGTATCGGGCCGAGCCAGGTTTCTCGTTTGACCGGACTGCACAAGACGACAGTCAGCCGAGTCTTGTCACAGCTCTGTACGAAGGGTTACGTCAAACAGTCGGCCGACCCTAATGATGGGCGCGGGAAAATCCTGGATCTCGCCTTGGCGGGAGAACAAATTTTTACCCGCAGGGCGGAATGGGCGCACGACTGGAGCATGCTCTTGACCGGCGGTTTGAGTGATTCGGAAAAGAGCACGCTTGCCGACATGCTCGACCGCATCATTGAAAATTCCCGTCAGCGCAATGGCTGAAGATGCGGCTCTCCTTCCGGGCCGCCTGGGAAAAGTCTTTTTACGTCCGCAGCTGCTTTAGCAAGCGGCCGACTTGGCCGGCGGGTTCTGGCAGCGCGCGCCAGGCTGTCGAACGCACACCGGAGAATCCGGCAGCGCAGCAAGAGCAGGAACGCAGCATGCAATGCCAGGAACTTTTCGAGCAGCGTCAGGCTGCTCGCCGCAGCAATGGCAAGAACGTTGAGACCTTGCGTATCAGCGGCAGCGAACCTGAAGCCATGGTGCATCGCCTCAAGCGCAAACATGGGTTTGCAGCATCGTCCAAGCCATCGGTGCTGGCAAATCAAGACAGAAACATTACCGCCTTCGCCTTCGCCATCGATCCATCAAGTGAGACGAAGATGGTTGCACCGATGCTCGATCAGAATGCGCGTACGACAGGAGATGATGTCAGAGAATTGCTGCTCGACACCGGCTACTTCGATGATGAAGTGATTGTTGCGACGCTCAAACGCGATGTCAGCTTGTTGTGTCCAGATCGGCAATGGCCTGCCAAGGCCAAAGCAGAGGGCCTGTATCACAAAAGCGCATTCAGCTACGACGCGCATACCGCCACGCACCGATGCCCAGCTGCTCGACCTCAGCCTTCAGGCGCCTCATTGGCCAGGCGCTGCGCCTGCATAAGCAGCCCATTGAAGATCGGCTCGGCAACCTTTGCCGGGAAACCCGTTGGCAACAGGGCGCCGACGGACTCCACCACGCCAGGTGTCCTGGCCAGGATGTCGTCGATCACGGCATTGAAGTCCTTGCCCATCGCATTGTTCCTGGCGACCGCGTTCCAGTGCCGACGCCGCACATCCTGCATCCGGTAATGCGCATTCTTCGAGCGCACGGCCATCGCCAGCTTGATCTTCTGCCACTGGAACTGGCGCGCCCCCTTCCCGATGACTGGCCAGGCCGACAGTACGTCGTAGAGCGGCGTCATTTCAAACGCGCCGCCGGCCAGCAGGCGGATGCTGAAGTTTTTCGCGTGCCCGTCCGGTGCGGCCAGCATCCAGAACAGCAGTTGCGCGGTGAGGAAGCGCCTGCGGTCCTGTTCGGCATGCAGGCTGCCGCGCAGCCTGTCGAGGATGTCGGCGATGCCCGGTCCGCCCTTTTCTTCGTATTTCTGGAGAGAGGTGCGTCCGAAGACCTGGCAAAAATCTTCCTGCGGAAGCCGGGCAATCCAGCCCGCATCCATCCATCGCCGATCGAACCGCTCCACCACCAGCACCTTGCGCCGGCCAAACTGGCCGATGTCGCAATGGGCGGCCGGCAGGCCGTAGGCCTGGATAATTCTTGAACAGAGCCATTCGTTCTCGACCGAGGTGGAAAAGTCGGCCCGGACCAGGCCGACCTCGCCCATGGGCAGCTTGAATATATGCGTGGTAGGCGTGGCGCCCTGCGGCAGATGCCAGCCGCCCTCGTGGTACAGGAAGGCCGTCTTTTCCTGTGCGCCGGCCAGCGAGATACGCAACGCATCCTCGGCCGGCACGCCCAGGTCCACGCCGGCGACAAAGGCTTCCAATTGCGCCTCGACGTCTGCTGCAGTCAACGGCCGGCTGGTGATATGGCGCACATCCGGCGCCGCGCTCCCGGCTGGCAGCAGTTGCACCGCGCCGACACAGTCACGGCCAATCTTTTCGAGCAGGTCGAACGCCTCGTCCGAGGCAGCACCATGACGGCTCGCTATCCGGGCGCGCACCGCCGTGCTGTCCGGCAGCAAATTGTCGAAATAGCCGGCCACCGCGTGCCCGCTCACCGTTTTCGTGCCGAGGCTCAACGGCAATGACAGGGAAAGGGGCCGGGCCGCCTGGTTTCCGAGCCAGCCTGGATCATAGGCAAACTGCTGAACGCCCGTCGTCGCAATACGCCATTGGCCGACCAGCTCGGCGTTCATCCAGACGTCGAGGCGCCGGGTCCTTGACGGACGCCCGGCCATTACCAGGTTTCCTTGTCATCTGCGCCGGGGCCGGTCATTGCCGAGGCCGGAGATTGCCCGCGTCTCTCCGGCGAAATGCGCGGCTCCACGGCAAGGGCGGCGTCCAGCGCCATCAGCAAGGTGAGGAGATGGTTGACTGTCAGGGACTCGGGCCGGCTCTCGATGCGGGATATGCGTTCCTGTGACAAGCCGATCTTTGCCCCAAGGGCGGCCTGCGACCAGCCTTTTTCCATTCGCAGCTGCTTTAACAACGGGCCGAGTTGGCCGGAAGTCGTAATCGTGGTCTTCACGGCGTACTACTCCTATGGCACAAGTATGCGTTTTAAGTAATAAATTTATTATATGCCATATAACGCATAAACCCAGTATATGCTTAATGCGACATCATTGCGTCATGACGTTGCAGACGCGGTGACCAGAGCGATGACGTTTCCCGACAGTGGAAACCGCGGTGTCCGCCCAGGTCGAACACAAGCCGTGGTCCAACCAGGCCAAGCGCATCGCCATACCGCTTTTTCGATGTGCTTCGATCATCTTTTCGGCCTTTTCCCGGATAAACGCAGGCTGGCACGGTTGATGCGATATACCCTGCGAGCCCAACGAAAGCTCGTCAACCAACCCAACCTACCTTAAGGAGAATTACCATGAAAGCACTGATGATCAAGGACCTCGCCGCTGCCAAGCAACTCGATTCCGCTGAAATGTCCGCTGTCCATGGCGGCAGCAACTACAACGCCGGCAACCTGAACTTTGCCAAGGGCAGCGGCTTCGCCAGCCCGGCCATCGTGGTGGCGCCGGTCACGCAGGTCGATGCCACGTCGCACACCCGCAACAACGTGCTGCAGAACTTCGGCGGCCTGCAGGGCGCCTTCCTGTAAGCCGGCATGCTGCCGGGGCGGCAACACCGCTGCCGGCAGCGCCTACCGACCACGACGGAGACCGACATGAGCACATTACGCATTACCGACCTCGACAACAGCCGCGTCCTCGGCGCCAGCGATCTTGCGGCCATCCGCGGCGGCGACGGCGCACGCTGGGTGTACGGATGGATAGCGGCATTCAACCCGCTGCAGGGCCGGGCCGCGTCGTCCGCTGTCAACTTCGTGCAGAACAACACGATCCTCATGGCCGAGCAGATGACCAACCAGTTCCTGCAGGTGGGCGTCAACAACACCGGCGCCGGCGCCAGCATCAACGTCATGCCCACCACCGTCGGCATCACGCAGAAGCAGTAAGCCAGAAGCAGAAACTTGAGCCGGGGTCAAACATTGGTCAGGTAGCACCGCATCGTCCGCAAGCCCGCGTTTTATACTGGTCTTTCTCATCGCAACCCAGCGCGTGCTTTCCGGAGGCCCAGATGGCGCAGGCGACCCTGTTACGTTGGCAGTCCGCGTCCTGCTCCCATGTCGGCAGGGTGCGCAGGATTAACGAAGACGCCCTGCTGGAGCGGCCCGAGCGCGGCCTCTGGGCCGTGGCCGACGGCATGGGCGGGCATACGCTGGGCGACGTCGCAAGCCGCATGGTGGTCGATGCGCTGGCGCACCTGCCCGACGCCGACGCAGGCAGCGTCCGCAGCTGCCTGGAGGAGGTCAACCGCCGGCTGATGGCGGAAGCGGCCATGCGCGACGTCCAGTTGATCGGCAGCACGGTGGTGGTGCTGCTGGCGAGCGGCAGCCGCTGCAGCTGCGTCTGGGCGGGTGACAGCCGCATCTACCGCTACCGGGACAGCATGCTGCGGCAGCTGACGCGCGACCATAGCCATGTCGAGGAGCTGGTGTCGCGCGGGCTGTTGTCGCCGGCCGACGCCAGCCGCCACCCTGGCCACAACCTGATTACCCGCGCGATCGGGGTGGCGGACCTGCTCGAACTCGAGGAATGCGACAGCGACGTACGCGACGGCGACATGTTCGTGCTATGCAGCGATGGCTTGAGCAACGAAGTTGATGCGCAGCAGATGGGTGTGCGACTGGCTGCGCATGACTGCAGGCTGGCTGCGCAGGGGCTGGTGGACGATGCGCTTAACCATGGCGGGCGCGACAATGTCACCGTGGTGGTGACGATGGCGATCGATCCGGCCCACGACGAAATGACGGCGATTAACCCGGCGCTGGGTTCCTAGCGTATTTTCATACTGGCCTGCGCCAGATACGCTACTTCCGCGCAGCGACAGTTGCCATTGCCTTTGACGTCCCGCGCAGCGACAGTTGCCGTTGCCGTGGCATTTGACGTTGCTTTTGACGTTGCTTTTGACGTTGCTTTTGACGTTGCTTTTGACGTGGGCCCCCGTCGATGGCGACACGTCGCTG
>CAUQYP010000040.1:0-24718 GCA_963522035.1 uncultured Noviherbaspirillum sp.
TCCGATTTCGGCACCAGCGACGTGTCGCCATCGACGGGGACCCACGTCAAAGGCAGCGTCAAAAGCAACTGCAACTGCAACTGCAACTGTCGCTACGCGGGCAACGGCAACGGCAACCGCAACTGTCGCTGTGCGGAACGTCAAGAGCAACCGCAACTGTCGCTGCGCGGAAGTGGCGCTTCTGGCGCATGCCAGCATGAAAATGCTTTAGCGTTTGCGCTGACCGGAGCACGATCCACTTCTCGCTGCCGCGAATGAAGCGTGCCGGCCGGAATCGATGCGGCGGCCTCGCAGTTCAAACGAGGTTCACCACGTTCACATTGCCGTTCTTGCGCAGGATGTTGATGCCCACATTATTCGGATAGCGCTGCAACTGCAGGTCAAGCGTCGCGCTGCCGACGGCAAGCTCGTGCAAGCTCACCGATTCGAGGAAGTCGGGCAGGCGTGGATTGCGGAAGCAGATCCGGTTCGCGGCCACATCAAACGACAGCCCCAGGCAGGCCTGCAGCAGATAGAAGACGGTGGCGGCCGCCCAGGCCTGCGGCGAACAGGCCACCGGATACAGCGTCGGCCCTTCATCCGGCCGCTTTTCAAAACCGCAGAATAGTTCGGGCATGCGGTGCTGGTCCATGTGCAGGCTCACGTCGCGCATGCCTGCGAAGACCTTCAGCGCCTTGTCGGTCATGCCGTAGCGCGCCATGCCGGCGGCGATCAGCGCATTGTCATGCGGCCACACCGAGCCATTGTGATAAGCCATCGGGTTGTAGCGCGCTTCCTGCGCGCGCAGCGTGCGTACGCCCCAGCCGCAGAAAAAATCCGGCGACAACAGCGCATCGGCGACCTCGGCCGCATGCGCTTCGGTCGCGATGCCGCTCCACAACGCATGGCCTGCATTGGATGTGCCGACCGCGCACTGCCGTTTCCTGCCATCGAGCGCGAGCGCATACATGCCGATC
Source organism: uncultured Noviherbaspirillum sp. (assembly GCA_963522035.1). Classification (GTDB taxonomy): domain Bacteria; phylum Pseudomonadota; class Gammaproteobacteria; order Burkholderiales; family Burkholderiaceae_D; genus Noviherbaspirillum_A. The sequence goes on from CAUQYP010000040.1 coordinate 957, forward strand.
CCGGGACACCAGAAGCGGTCGTTGAATGCCAGCTTCAGTTGGGCCGCAGCGCTTTCCAGACGGTATGCGAGTTCCTGCTCGCCGAGCAGCCGCGCCAGCCGCGCCGCCTCCAGCTTCGCTTCGTACACATAGCCCTGCACCTCGCATAGCGCGATCGGGGCCTCGGCCAGCCGGCCGTCGCTATGGAACACCGAATCATGCGAATCCTTCCAGCCCTGCTGCGCCAATCCGCTTTCGGTGCGGCGTTCATATTCGACGAAACCGTCGCCGTCGCGGTCGCCGTATTCATCGATCCACTTCAGCGCAGCAAGGACATTGCGCCATATCGATCGGATGAACCCGAGATCGCCGGTGCGCCGGTGATAGGCGCCGGCCAGGCCGATGAACAGCGGCGTCGCATCCACGGTGCCGTAATAGCGGCGGAACGGCGTCTCGCCGAGCCGCGCCAGTTCGCCGTTGCGCGCTTCATGCAGTATCTTGCCGGGCTCGGCATCGCATGCGGGGTCGAAGTCGGTGGCCTGGTTGGCGGCCAGGAAGCTGAGCACGCCGCGCGCCAGCCGCGGCTCTATCCACAGCATTTCCCATGCGGTCAGGATGCCGTCACGGCCGAACGTGGTGCAATACCAGGGCAGGCCGGCATACGGATACTCGCCTTCCGGCAGCCGCGTGCTCAGCATCAGCAGGTCGGCGTTGGAACGATCGACCCAGTTGTTGAAAAGCGGATCAGTGCTGGAAAGCCGGCAGCGATGCTCCTGCTGCGCACGCATCTGCCTGTCGCTGCGCTGGTAGGCTTCGAAGTAGTCGGGCCGCGGCGGCGACGTCAGCTTTCCTTCCTCGTAGCTGATCGTGAAGTAGAGGTGCGCCTCTTCCTTGGGCAGCAGATCGAGCGCAAATTCGGCGCAATCCGGCGCCAGATGTTCCGGCACAGGCTCGAACAGCATGCGGGTGTGCCGTATCACGTGGTCGAGGCCCTGGTAGCCGAGCAGCACTTCGCTCTTGCCCACCTGCGGCGCCAGGGCCGTGCCGCGCCGTGCGCGCTGGAAGCCGCGCACTTCAAAGATGTCCTTGAAGTCCGAGGCAAACAGAAGGCTGAGCGTGGTGCGAATGCGTTCCAGCCCGAAGTTGGCGATGCGCACATGCTCATGGCAGGTATTGTCCAGCAGCAGCTTGGCGCGGAACAGATGCAGCACGCCTTTCGGAATCGCATCCTTGCCGTCGGCACAAAGGTCCGGGTTCATCAGCTCGATCACGAACAGCCCGTTGTCGCCACGCACCGTCGAGTTGAGGAACATCGGCCGCGCGCCGCCAATCTGCATTTCGAGATGGGACAGGAAGCAGGTGTCGCCGTAATACAGTCCTTCCTCGCCAAGGCCGATCGGCTGCGCATCGCCGAAGCGGTCGAACACGGCAAAGGTTTCATTTTCCTTCAGCACGCGGCGACGCTCGTCCACCGGGGATGCGGCGGCAAGGATGTACCATTCCTCGCCGAAACGGATTTTCTTGATCATGGATGGCTCCTCGATGGCGCGCCGCACGAAACCAGGCGTTCGTAGATACCCAGATAGGCGCGCGCCATGTGCGTCGCGGTAAAGCGGCGCTCGAACGCTGCGCGGCATGCAGTGCGGTCCAGCCCATCGATGCGGTGCGCGGCCTCGACCGCTTCGTCCTGGCTGCCGACGATGCAGCCGGTCACGCCTTCCTCGACAACTTCCGGCACCGAGCCATGCCGGTACGCAATCACAGGAGTGCCGCAGGCAAATGCTTCGATCATGACCAGGCCGAACGGTTCGGGCCAGTCGATCGGAAACAGCAGCGCATGCGCGTTCTGCAGCAAGTCCTGTTTTTCCTTCTCCCCGACTTCGCCGAGGTACTTCACCAGCGGCTCCCTGATCAGAGGGCGCACCACTACATTGAAATAGGCGAGGTCCGCCGCATCGACCTTTGCCGCGATGTACAGCGGCATATCGCATCGACGGGCGATCTCTACCGCCCGGTCGAGTCGCTTTTCCGGGGAGATGCGTCCGAGGAACAGGAAGTAGCCGCCGCCTCCCGCGCCGAACGCATACAGGTCGGCCGGCAGGCCATGGTAGACCGTGCCGATCCACCTGGCCGACGGCAGCGGCTCCCGCTGTTTCCTGGAAATCGACACCACGGGCACGCTGGAGAAGTGCCTGAACAATGGCTCCAGTTCGGGCAGGTCCAGCCGGCCGTGCATGGTGGTGACATGCGGGATGGACAGATGACGGCTCATCGGAAAATGCAGGTAGTCGGTATGGAAATGAATGATGTCGAAGTTGCCGGCAAGTTCGGCGACCAGGTCCATCTCGACATAATGATGCGCGAGCCATGACGGCCTGGCCATGTCGGGGCGCATGCTCGCTGGAATAACCGGCACCAGCTCGGCCGATGTCTTCGAGTCGCCGGAAGCGAACAGGGTGACTTCATGCCCTTGCGCGACCAGTTCTTCGGTCAGGTAGGAAACGATGCGCTCGGTGCCGCCGTAAAATTTCGGAGGCACGCTCTCGAACAGCGGGGACACCTGAGCGATCTTCATGTCGTGTCGGCTGCATTCGCGCCATGGCAGGCAATCGCCAGGCCGCCTGTGCGTCTATCCATGGCCCACTTCGTCCGGCAAAGCCGTCCCATCCGCAGACACGCATGCGTAGGCATGGATTTCCGTTGCGCGGTGATACTTTTCCCAGAGATCTTCCAGGCCGGTCGGTTCCGTATTTTCAACGCCCCGTGATTTTCGTTCCGCGTCGCTGGTTTGCGCACGGGGCGGCATCGGGAATGATGTTTTGATGCTGAGATTCATCGCGAGTACCGTGAAAATTTTTTGCTGTGTCACTGTGTGACCGGCCTGCCCTATCAGCATAGTCGCTGTGGCGGCGCCCGGCCGGCTAATTACGATGATGAAGCCCTGTTTCTTCTCGTTGGCTCCGCTGCATGACGGCTCAGCGCCGGCCGCTGCCATGGAATTGGTGCCGATCGAGCCGATGCGGCAACGCATCAGCATGGACAATTTCGATGCTGACCAGGACCTGCTTCGCCTCATCCGCGCGTACATCGGCCGGTTCCCGGATGAGGTGATCTTGGGATACGCAGGCAATCATCAGGGCAACGCTCTCCGGATCATTGAAAGCACCCAAAAGCGTCAACCATTTCTTCCTGTTCGGCGGGCTTGTCGCGAGCGAATCGACTTCAATGTCGACACGCTTGCCGCCCAGGGTTCCGGAGACTTTTTCAACGTACAAATGCCCTTGCGGCTCGTCCAGCCTGGATGCAGTCATCGTCTTTGTCCCTTGTGCGCCGCAGATAAATACCGGGGTCCAGCTGCAGTCGCGCCGCGGCGCGCAAGGCCGCGGCGCCGATACGCCAGCTCATGCGCCGGACTTCAGCACTACCTTGGTCCAGCCGTGATGGCGCGAATCGAAATGCTTGTACGCATCCGGCGCCTGGTCGAGTCCAAGCTCGTGCGACACGATGAAGGAAGGCTTCGCCCTGCCGGCATGGATCAGGTCGCGCAGTTGCCGGTTGTACGCTTTCACATTGCACTGCCCGGTGCCGATACGCTGCCCCTTGAACCAGCACATGCCCCAGTCGAAGGCTATCTCGCCTTTCTTCGCCAGCGCGTCGGCTGCGCCCGGATCTTGCGGCACGAACACCCCGACCACACCGATGCCCCCGGTGAACTTGACCGACTTGACCAGGTTGTTCATCGTCGCGTTCGGCACTTCCTTGCCGGCAGGGTCGTGACACTGGTAGCCGACGCATTCGCAGCCGACATCCGCGCCCAGGCCATGGGTTTGGTCCATCACCTGCTGCACCGGATCCCCTTTTGAATCGTCGATGGCGATTGCGCCTATCGATTCGGCAAGCTTCAGCCGGTCCGGATGGCGGTCCACCACCATCACCTTGCAGGCGCCCTGGATCATTGCCGAATGCGCCGCCATCAGCCCGACTGGCCCACAGCCATAGATCACCACCGCATCGCCTGGACTAAGGCCGGCGAGCCGCGTCGCATGCCAGCCGGTCGGAAAGATGTCGGCGACCATCACATAGTCGTTTTGCCGTTCTTCAGCATCCGGCGGCAGCTTCAGGCAATTGAAGTCAGCCCAGGGGACGCGCAGGTATTCCGCCTGCCCTCCCTGCCAGGGGCCCATGTCGGCAAAGCCATAGGCGCCGCCGGCCATGCCGGGTTCGTTGGCGTTCAGGCAGTACGCGGTCAGGCCCTTTTCGCAGTTGCGGCAGTGGCCGCAGCTGACATTGAACGGCATGCAGACCCAGTCGCCGGCTTCCAGGCGCTCCACCGCGGGGCCGACTTCCATCACCTGGCCCAGGTTCTCGTGGCCGAATACCCGGCCCTGTTCGAAGTCGGTCCGGCCTTCATACATGTGCAGGTCGGAGCCGCAGATATTGGTGCTTCGTATCTTTACGATGGCGTCGGTCGGCCGTTCTATCTTCGGGTCGGGAACCTCTTCCACGGTCACATTGCGCGGGCCGCGATAGACGATTGCTTTCATTTTTTCTCTCCATTCGTTCAGTTTGTACCTGCCGGTCCGACGCATTGGTTTCGATGTCCTGGGATGGCGGGGAATTCTAAAAAAGCTCCCTGTGATGAAATGCTGTTTAAACCTTTCTACCATCGCAATTCATTCATGCGATGGCGTTTTGAAGAGCGCGCGCAAGCTTAGTTCGATAAAAATCGAAGCCGATCTACTGTATTTGATTTCAATCTAAAGGTCGCCGCCAACTAATTTTCTTCGCATTGAAATAGCAAAATAAGCTGTATTGCTCATGCGGACGAGTTTCAGAATCGATGGCCGCAATTTTCGAAAATCTATCGCATAAATTCCGAAATAGCCGGCTTTTAATTTCATATCGATCGTGCGTAAATTGTTAATGCACCTTCCCGAAACCGTGATGTGAAATACCGCGCCTGCATTCGGCAAAACGTGACCTAAAATTTCGGTACTGCCTCTTGTTTCAAATAAGCCATTTCTGGAATACGGAATTTTGCGACCGTCATTTCATTAAATATTCCGCCGGGTGCATATTTCTATTTCCCGGTTCGGCGCCGGGCTTCCAAAAAATTCCTTTCGTTAACCGTCGCTGCAAGTATGTGCAGAAAAATTCCTGGAAAGGGATGGGGAGGCGGCGGCTGTATCTCTATCAATACAGCTAGAGAGATTACTGCTGATCAGTTTCGCATTTACGTGAATGACTATTTCAGTTTTGCGTGTCCGAATTTATTGATATTTTTCACAGACTACCTTTAAGGATGAGGTTGCCGGACCAGCGATGGAATAAATTAACAATGGTCCTTGCTTGCCAAGCTGTTCCAAAATGTTCTCGTTGAAACTTTTTATTTTGAAAGGCGGCTGGGTATGTTGACTTCCGAGTGGATCAGAGAAATTTTGCGCCTGAAAATGCAGGTGGGGCTGTCACACCAGCAAATTGCCGATGCTGTGGGTCTTTCAAAAGCAGTCGTCGGAAAATATGTCGGCATGGCCGCAAAACAGGGCCTGGATTGGCCGGCCGTCTGCCTGCTGAGCGAATCGGGCCTGATGCAGCGCCTGCGAAGAGATGTGCTGAGCCGCCCTCTCTCTCATGTATTGCCGGATTACGGCAGCATTCACCTCAGGCTGGCCTGCGCCGGCACGACGCTGCTGCGGGAGTGGGAACGCTACAAGACTGACCATGCAAGGCAGAAAACCTATGGATATACCCAGTTTTGCGGGCGTTATCGAATCTTCGTCCATGGACTCGCCCGCTCCTTGAGGCAGGTATCCCGGGCTGGAGAAAGGATGTTTGCCAACTTCGCCGACACACCGGTTTCGTTGAACGGCGGCGCGTACGCCCATATTTTTCTGGCGACCATGGCTGCCTCGCGCTATGCCTTCGCCTGCGCGACGACGGAAGAGTCGGCCAGCACCTGGGTCCGCTCGGCTGCGCGCGCCCTGGATTTTTTCGGCGGCGTGCCCCGGCTCATCATCCCCGATGGCACGAGCGGAAGGATACCGGGCCATGCCGCACCCGATATGGACCTGGTGCGTTACTTCGCGCGCCATTACGGCACCTCGGTACTATGGTCCATGCCTGAGGATCCTATGGAAAAGACCTTGGCTGCCTTGCCCAACAAAGTCCTCGAGCGCTGGCTCATGCCCGGTTTGGCGCGCTGCCGGCCAGGCACCATGGAAGACGTCGAACTTGTGCTGCAACGCCTCCTGGCTCAGCTGAATCAGCACTGCTTTCGCGGCCTGCCCGGCACACGGGCCAGCGCTTTCGCCGAACTGGACAGCCTCGCCCTGCTTCCCTTGCCGGCGCAGCACTACGAGATGCCGCTTTCCGAGCCCATGGAAACGCGATTGGAATCGGTCCAACCCTTCCCACCTGGCGCATCGAAACCCACGATATTGCTGGTAGAGGCCGACGCTGGCATGCGCGCTCACCTGGGCCGCCTGCTGGGCCGCTACTACGAGGTCATCGCGCATGCCAGCGGACCGCCGGCTTTCCGGGCAGCCATGGACCATAAGCCGGAAGCGGTGCTCAGGGGCACAATGGAAGCCGAAGCCGATGGCTTCGATTTGCTTTCCGCTCTGCGCGCGGATGTCGCCACCGCGTCGATAGCCATCCTGGCATCGCCGGCCGGACCGGAAACCGATTTTCATGATCAGAATAGCGCCGGCGCCGACGATTACATCGGACGCCCGCTCAATGCACATGAACTGCTGAGCAAGACAAGGGGGATGTTGCTGCTGACGCAGGTCCGGCGAAAAGCGGAGCGGCGTGAAGAGCAGCTGCGTGTGGAGACCGGAAGCATCCTGGATAACCTGGACCAGGCCGTCATGCTGGTCGATGCCGCCTGGTCCATTCATTACCTGAATGCTGCCGCAGAAAGCGCGATAGGCTTGTCGCGTGCCCATCTGCTGAAGAGCAATTACTGGAAGGCTTTTTCAGCCATGCGCGGAACCCTGATCGAGCTGGAATACCGGCGCGCCATGTCGAGCCGGCTGCCGGTCCGGTTTGAGTATTACGATGCGCGCAAGCACTCATGGGCAGAAATGAATGCATGGCCGACCGACGATGGCGGACTGCTGCTGAACGCGCGCGACATTACGGAACGCAAGCTGGCCCAGGAAACGCAGGCCCGGCTGAATCTGGAGCTGCAGGCAACAAACCAGTTGCAGGAACTGGGCGCCCGCCTGCTGGAAATGCCGGACATGGATGCTGCATTGCGGGAAGCGCTAAACGGGAGCATCGCCATACTGCATGCCGGCATGGGCCTCATCCAGTTGTACCAGCCGCAGGCGCGCACCCTTGAACTGGCTGCAGATCATGGTTTGCACAAGGATTTCCTCGCCCGTTTCCACTCGGTGAACTGGGGAGATGGCAGCCCGATGGGCCGGGTTGCCATGTCCGGGCGGCAGCTGATGATCCAGGACGTGGTCGCCGACGGCGCCTTCTCGGCAAGCTTTCCCTATCTTGTCCCTGCAGGCATCCGCAGCTGCCTGTTCACGCCGCTGCCGGGGCGCGAGAATACTATCTTGGGGGTACTTTCCATCTTCTTCCGGGAAGCGTGCCATCCTTGCGACCGCGAACTGCGGGTCCTCGACCTTTATGCCCGCCAGGTCGGCGGACTCATCGAGCATATGCACAAGGAAGCCGAGCTGCGGGCAAGCAAGGACAGCATCGGACGTATGCTCAACAGCATTACCGATGGCTTCCTGACACTGGATCACGAGGGGCGCTTCCTTTACTTCAATGCCGCGGTACGAAAAATGCTGGGTGATCGGGGCGTCGATGCAAAAGAGCTTGTCGGGAAAAAGTACCTTACCGAAGCATTTCGCGAAGCAAACGACAATGAATTCGGGCAGGGCTTTCGCCGCGCCATGGAGGAACGCATCCCGGTGGAAGTCGAAAACTATTACCCGCCCTTCGACCACTGGTACCTGATCCGATTTTTCCCCATTAATGAAAATGGGCTTGCAATGGTGATCCAGGATACGACGGAACGCAGGCGCATCGAGGATGCGCTACGGGAAAGCGAAACCCGATTCCGTGCCCTGGCGGAAGCTTCTCCAGGCCTGATCTGGCAAGTAGACTCGACGGGAGGCGCTGTTTATCTGAATCCGCGCTTCCGGGAGTTGCTGGGCAAGCCCCTGAAGGAATTGATGGGCGCCGGATGGCATGGCGTGGTGCATCCCGAGGACTTGCAGGGCTATGTGCAGGCGCTCGACACCGCCATCCGTCAGCGTGCGCGCCTGCTGACGCGGGTGCGCGTCAGGAGAGAGGATGGCGAATGGCGCTGGCTGGAAAGCAGTGCGCTGCCCTGGTTCACCGCCGAAGGAAGCTATGCCGGCCACGTTGGCATTTCCGTCGAGATCAGCGCAGCCGTGGAGACAGCGCCATAAAATTCCGTATAGGCCGTCTGAGCGGGGGGCGCCGGGCCTTGCGCCTGAAAACGAGATTGGACTGCCTTTGCTTCGAATGGGCAGGAAGCCGGGTTGGACGAAGCCATGTTTGACGCTGGATGCCGCCCCTCTTGTCATGCTTTCCCAACTACGTTTGCAAGTCGGACCCGACGCGCCGCATTCTTTCCCGGCCCCCGCTTTCCACTGCCGAGTCGGTAGAAGGCGACATGCCCGGGCAGGATGAAATGGGCTGTGCGACTCATGCGCTTAAAGAGTCCTGTACCATCCTGCCTACTCATTGGCCTCTTTCCACCATGCATCCAGCAGCGATCCTGAAGCTCTTCCTTGTCACCGCCTGCCTATTTATTGTCCCCTGCCTGCAGGCAAGAGAAGTGAAGGTTGGCGTCTATGAGAATCCACCCAAGGTTTTTCTGGACCAGGGTCAGAAACCGTCCGGCATCATGATCGATCTGCTCGTCAAAGTAGCAGAAAATGAAAATTGGTCATTGCAGTTCGTTCCATGCGTTTGGGCCGACTGCCTGAGTCTGGTCGAGCGCGGCGAAATAGATCTGTTGCCTGACGTTGCTTTTTCAGAAGCGCGCAATGTCTATCTCGATTTTCATCGAACACCTTCGCTGTACAGCTGGTCGCTATTGTTTACGCGTGCAGATATTTCCATCGAATCCCTGTTCGACCTGAAAGGAAAGCGCATTGCGGCACTACAGGGCTCTGTCCAGCAGCATTACTTCCTGCGCTTGCTCGAAGACTCCGGCATCGACGTCACGCTGATCCCGACGCCGACGCTGGCGGAAGCCTTTCGTCTGGTCAAGGCCCGTCAGGCAGATGTGGCGATTGCCAACAAGTCCTTTGGCGATTACGCGTCTGCCAGTTATGGACTGCTCGGTTCGACGATTGCGTTCCAGCCTACAAAATTGTTTTACGCAACGGCGAAAGGCAACAATGCCGATTTGCTTTCCGCCATCGATAAAAATCTCCAGCAATGGCAAGGGAATCCAGGATCCTTTTATTTTGAAACACTCCGCAATTGGCAGGATGTCCGGCGGCGGCGTGTGCCGGTTTCCGTCTGGTGGGGACTGGCCGGCACCGGCGGACTGCTGCTGGTTGCGCTGGGTGCAGCCGGTTACCTGCGTCGGGAAGTCGCCTCGCGCACGCAGCAACTGGAGAAAAACGCGCAGTCCCTGCGTATCGCCGCCACCGTTTTCCAATCGCAGGAGGCGATGTTCGTTGCAGGGCCCGACCGGAAAATCATTGAAGTCAATGACGCATTTGCACGCTTGACGGGCTACTGCGCCACCGAGCTTCCACAGCAGACCTTACCGTCGTTCACGCTGGAAGATACCGGTGTGGACGAGCGCGAGAACATGTGGTCTGCCGTAAACAGGGAAGGACGATGGCAGGCGGAAGTCTGGACCCGGAAACGCTGCGGCGACCATTACGCGGCATGGCTCGCCATTAGTGCAGTGCGCCTTCCAACCGGTGAAATTACGCATTATGTCGGGACCCAGGCGGATATCACCGAGCGCAAGCTGCTGCAGGAACAGGCGGCACGTCTGGCCTTTTACGATGCGCTGACCAATCTTCCAAACAGGCGCCTGCTGATCGACCGCCTGGAGCATTGCGCGGCAGTGGCTGCGAGAAGCCGGCAAATCAGCGCGCTGGTGTTTATCGACCTGGACAATTTCAAGGATTTGAATGACACGCTGGGCCATGAAGTGGGCGACCAGTTCCTGCAGCAGGTAGCGCAGCGACTGGTCCATGCCAGCCGCCATGCCGACACGGTGGCAAGATTGGGCGGCGATGAATTCGTCATCCTGATGGAGCAGATGGGGACCACGGAAAACGAAGCAATGTTTCAAAGCAAAGTGGCCGCCGAAAAAATCCTGAAGGCGGTAAAACTGCCTTATGACCTGACGGGCCTTAGCCACCATGCAAGCTGCAGCATCGGCGTGGTATTGATCGGCGAGCAGCGCCTGTCTGCACAAGACCTGCTGCGGCGGGGCGACCTGGCGATGTACCAGGCGAAGAAGGACGGCCGTGACACGGTACGTTTTTTTCGGATCGAGCTGGAGCGAGCGCTTACATTTCGAACAGGACTGGAACTCGAATTGCGTGCCGCCATCGCAGCTGAACAATTTGTCCTGCATTATCAGCCGCAGTTCGACCTGGCGAACAGGATGATCGGCGTCGAGGCTTTGCTGCGCTGGCGCCATCCGCAGCGCGGTCTTGTTTCGCCGGGCCTGTTCATCCCGGTCGCAGAGGCTTCCGGCCTGATACTGGAGATGGGCGACTGGGTAATGAGATCGGCATGCCGGCAGATTGCCGCCTGGGGACAGAACCCGTCGACCGCCGGATTACAAGTGGCCGTGAATGTCAGCGCACGCCAGTTTCGCCAGCCTGAATTCGTCACATGGGTATTGGCTGTCCTTGAGGAGAACGCCGTCGAGCCGTCCAGGCTGAAGATCGAGCTGACCGAAAGCATGCTGGTAGAAGATATGGAGGAGACGATACAGAAAATTCAACTGCTGAAAGATTACGGCATTACCCTGGCGCTCGATGATTTCGGGACCGGGTATTCCTCGCTGTCCTACCTCAAGCGCATACCGATCGACCAGCTGAAGATAGACCAATCCTTCATACGCGACATCCTCGGCAATCCAAGCGATGCGGCCATTGCCAAGAGCGTTATCGCACTGGGGCAAGCGTTTAACCTGGACATCATCGCGGAAGGGGTTGAAACCATTGCGCAACGTGATTTCCTGGCTGAAATCGGCTGCACCAATTACCAGGGTTATCTGTTCGCCCGTCCCGGCCCTGCAGGCGATATCGAGAAACTGCTCCAGGATGGCGACGGTAATTTTCTGTCGGAACCCCGCGATAATGGAATCGATGCGTGAAGATGCGGAAGTCTGCGCGGCGGCGTTGTTAGCCGATCCTGATCGACGCCGAATAAATCGACAGCGGATCTTTGTGATTTATCCTTTCGGCCAGGTTAGCAAATCACAACATTCACCGCCAACCCGCCCAGCGACGTTTCTTTGTACTTTCGCTGCATGTCACAACCGGTCTGGCGCATGGTTTCGATAACCTCGTCCAACGAGACAAGATGATCGCCGTTGCTCATCAAAGCCATTCTGGCTGCCGCTATCGCTTTTATGGCGCCCATGCTATTACGCTCGATACAGGGAACCTGCACCAGTCCATTCAGAGGATCGCAGGTCATTCCGAGAAAATGTTCCATGGCGATTTCTGCGGCATTTCCTACCTGTTGCGGCGTGCCTCCAAGCACGGCAGCGAGTCCGGCAGCTGCCATGGACGACGATACGCCGATCTCGCCCTGACACCCCATCTCTGCTGCAGAAACAGAAGCGTTTCGCTTGTACAGCATGCCGATACCCGCTGCAGTGAGGAGGAAGCGGTGGACCATTTCCATCGCATCCTTTTTTGCGTAGCGCATGAAGTAGCTCAGTACGGCAGGAATCACGCCAGCCGAGCCGTTGGTAGGCGCGGTCACCACGCGTGCACCGCAGGCATTCTCCTCGCTCACCGCGACGGCAAAGGCACTGACCAGGTCCATCATCAGGAAATCGCTCCCGAGTGTTCCCTCCTTTCCGACGCCCGCCTGTGCGTATAAGGTTGGAGCCCGGCGTTTCAGCCAGAGGCCTCCCGGCAAGCAGCCCTCTGCCGTTAATCCGCGTTCGACGCTGTTCTGCATCACCTGCCATATATCATGCAGATTGTTGCGGGCCTCTTCGGCAGTGCGATACCGCAGTTCGTTGGCCCACACAATTTCTGCGATGTCGCAGCTGCGATCGTTGCAGTGCTTTAGCAAAGCCGCCGCAGAACGGAGCGGACTACTCTCATCGGCTTCGGCCGGAGTTGTAGCGCCTTCCATGATTTCTACTTCGTCGAGAACTGTGCCGCCGCCGATCGAGAAATAGCAGCGTGTCGCTATCGGGGTTTTGTTGCCGTCATAGAGCGTAAAGCGCATGCCGTTTGGATGTTGTGGCAGGCTTTCTTTTTTATGAAACAGGAAATCACGGTCGAACTGAAAATTTATATCCTTTATTTTGCCGATCCTGAGCCTTCCACTACAACGTACATGGTCCGCGCGTGCCGCTGCTGTTAGCGGTTCCACCAGGTGTGGCAACTCGCCCAGCAACCCCAGCAGAACTGCCGTATCGGTCCCGTGTCCGGCGCCCGTCAAGGCAAGCGATCCGTACAGATCTACCTGGACGCGTTCAGCGTCCATAAGGCGTTCCATGGAGTCGGCGAGAAAACGGCTTACCGCCAGCATCGGGCCAACGGTATGAGAACTGGATGGGCCTATCCCGATACGAAAGACATCAGAAACACTGAAGGACATGGCACAGATCCGTAGTTGGAAACGCAGAGCGGAATAGTTCGTAAAGAGCGAGAAGCCTTGACGTGCAAGACCTTGCGGCTTAAAGCAGCTGGGATGCCTACTTCGACATTACTGCAGAAAGATTTCCGCTAATTCCCGATGCATCCTTACATAGGGTCTCTCGAACGGATGCGGAGAGGGACCCGGCGCCGAAGCAAAATGCGCTATGACCAATTCCGCCTTTGGCGAAATATAGAGGCGCTGACCATATCGCCCGCTGGCCATGTAGCCGCCGACCTCATCATGCATGATGTAGAAAGAGTTATGGTAGGAGCCTCCGAACATGGCCTGCGCGAAACGGCTTTCTGCGAACATGGCGCGGTCGCCGCCACGGCGTACTTCATTAATGAAGGAGGCCGGGATGATTTGCTGGTTATTCCAGAAACCGTCGCAACGCAATGCCTCCCCGAAGCGTGCAAGGTCACGCAAGGTGAGCTGCAATCCGCCAGCAGCGAACTCCGCGCCGGTGCTGTCGATGGAATACGAACCATCACGTTCGCTGCCCAATGGGGCGAAAAGGTATTTGGACACAAGCTCGGAAAGCGAGACGCCACAAACCCGTTTCATGACCCACGCCAGCGCTTCCGGAGGCCCGTTATCGTAATAGAACCGACGTCCATGTTCACCCGATCTTTCCTTGCGCAGGATGAATTCATAAAAATTCCTCGGCGAGTCTGGTCCGGGTTCCATCAAGCCAATAATCTCAAACACGCCACCGTCCTGGGGTCCCAGCCCTTCAGCCCGGCCTTGCATGGTGGGACGGACAATGCCGACCTGCATATCGAGGAGTTGCTGAAGTGTCGCACCGCCCATCGCTGTTCCCCGCATCTCGGCGACGTAGTGCGCAGCTTGTTGACCAAGGTCTAGCAGCCCTTCGTGAGCAAGTATTCCGGCAACAACGCTCACATAGGATTTGCTGATCGAAGCGCTGCCATGATGGGTATGCGCTTTCATTCCATGAAAATATTCTTCATAGGCGATTTGGCCCTTGTGCAGCACAATGCATGCGTCGGTTTCGAGGGAATGCAATAGTGCTTCCAGAGGTACAGGATGACCATCCAGGCCAGTCACGGGGGTGCTGCCTATTGAACCTGGCTTGAGGCTTAATTCTCTGACGGTTCCATCACCCCGCCACACGGGCACGGTACGTACCATTCTTGCACGGTTCATCAGGCTCCAACGAAGGTAAGGCAACTCGAACCAGTTACCCGCATGAACGACGCTATCTGGCGCTGGCGGAAAGCCGCGCATGATGGCTTCTAAAGGCTTGATTTGTTGCATGATGCGATGGTGTCCTCAAAAATTCATCCGACGGGAACGGCTTACGATGCGAAATCAGGCGTAGATGTTGCCGCGTTTTATCAAGGCGCCCCAGGCTTCTGTTTCTCTTTGCAGCCTGTTCCTGATCTCGGCTGGGGACAGCACCTGCCATTCGCTCCAGAGCTGCCGCCTTCTGTCGTGCCATTTGGGTGTGTCGTTCGCGGTGTTAATCGAATCGGCCAAACGCTTGATGATGTCGGGCGAGGTTCCTGTCTTCACGAAGTAAGCCGTCCATCCCATTCGATCGTATCCCTTATACCCAAGCTCGGCGAATGTCGGGACTTCGGGCAAATACTTGGACCTCTCATCCGCGGCTACCGCGAGGATACGTATATCACCCTGGGCGTGGAACGGTCTCAAGCTGAAAATGTCCAGTACCACATAATCGGAACGTTCCGCAATGAGATCCAGCAGGGCTGGCACGTTGCCGCGGTATGGCACATGTTCTGCCTTGAGTGAAAATTGTTCGTTGACCTGGTAGCCGTACAGGTGCCCTGGGGTGCCGCTGCCTGTGGATCCATAAAAAACACTCCCTTGCCTCTTCTTCGTGTTGGCAATCCATTCATCCAGCGTTTTTTCGGGGCGCTTTGACGAGATGGCCAAAGCCGTCGGAGCCTGGCCGGAAAGTGCCACCGGAGCGAAATCCCGGACCGGCAAAAATGGAAGCTTCTTGTGATAAGTCGGGAGGATAGTCATCGAAGCATTACCAAGAAAGATGGTGTTGCCGTTCGCCTCGGAGTTGAGTAAAGATTGGGCAGCAATAATGCCGCCTGCGCCGGGTTTATTCTCGACAATGCAGGAGACGTTATTGAGTGCTGGAGCGAGGTCATTGGCAAATTCCCGTAGACGCGCATCAACTGCGTCGCCAGCGCCCGATTGGCTGATAAAGCGAATCGTACTATTTGGCCAGCCTGCAGCCCAGGCAGCAGTGCCGCACATGCTGCCTGCCAAACCGGCTGCGGTCATTTTAAGAAACTTGCGACGTGACTCGTCCAGCGTAAGTGATTTAGAGTTTGCCATCATTCAATCCTGTCAAGTAAGCGCCATGTGTTCCCGAATAACCCTTGCCCGGGACGTGCGCGGCATTATGGCGGTAGAGTTAAAAAGCATGCCGAACCCCAATATTGATCGATCTCCCGCTGTCGCCCGAGCCAGCGGCTATCGGAATGGCGTTGATGTTGTCGCCGCCGCCCGACGGGTTGTCAATGGTGATATAGCGTGCATACAGCGTAGTTCGCTTGCTCAACGTATGGTCAGCTCCTAGCCCCACGGAAGTCAGTCGATTGTCGGTACCACGAACGTCACGCCCGACAATTTCAGCCAGCAGTGTGTCCCGGGGGCTAGCTTTCCAGGCCAGGTTAACACCCGCATAGCGGGCGGAGCGTGTAGCCGGCGCAGCACTGCTCGACGTGCCAACGAACCCACCTATGCGGACATTGTTGAGCCAATATGCGGCCCCCGTGTAGTGATGGGTTGATGCATGAGATGTTGGCAATGCCGTGGTAATCGCGCTGTACGATCGCTGGACGGCGTAAAACGCGTAGAGCGGTCCTTTGTCATAGTCAATGCTGGCGCTGGCAGCAGATCCACTTTTTGCGCTGCCCACGGTTTCTCCAAGTGCAAGGGCTGAACGAATGACTACGCCATTGAGATTAGGAGAATGATATTCAATCGCATTGTTGAAACGAGATGCGTAGGGAACGTATCCTGGTCCTTGGGATAACGTCTTGGCAAGCAAAAGAATGGGGGATGCAAAGGAGTTAAAGCGAAATGCGTCTATCTTTTCCAAACTATAGAAAGCCGGCGTAAATTGTCTTCCCAGCCGGAGTTCACCCCAGTTTCCCAACAAGCCCACGTAGGCTTGTCGCCCGAATAGTTGATTGTTAGCGAAAAATTCCGCGCCTGTGTCGGCTAAAAACCCGGCTTCCACGACGAATTTCGCCTTGAGGTTTGGGGTGATTTCTTCGATGCCGCGGAATCCAAAACGTGATGCGGAAAAACGGCCGTCGTCCAGTCGTGTGACGCTGCTCGACCCTTTGGCGTAGCCAAGAGACATGTCAACAATACCGTACACTTCAATGGCGTGCGCCGACATGGAAGTGCTCAGACACGCCAGAACCAATGCTACGGTGGTAGTTCGCATAACGTTTCCCCTTTTTAATGCTGTTCAATAAAAACCAATCTGAATTGTTTTTTTCTCGTCATGCAACGCGACGAGTTTGGCCGCGTCAATAGCGTTCCTTCACATCCTTGCGCGACAATTTGCCGTTTGCGTTTTTGGGAAGTTCGCTGATAAATTCGATGGAACGTTGCTTGTTGAAGTCCGCAAGAGGCGTACGGCAGCGTTCAATCATGTCGGTCTCGGTCGCCGTGTGTCCATCACGAAGCACGACGACCGCTTTAATCGACTCTCCCCAGACTTCGTCGGGAACGCCAACAACGCAAACCTCATAGGCCGCCGGATGTCGGTACATCACTTGCTCAATATCCGTGGGATATACATTGAATCCACCGGAGATGATCATGTCCTTCTTCCGGAGCGCTCGCCCAACTCCTGGAAGGTTGTCACTTTTCTATTAATGATGATCGCTGGATGATCAGGCCAATATCGTGCAATGCGTGTAATGAATCGGCCTTGGTTCACTGCGCTTCCCCTATCGTCATTGGTGAAAACGATACTAGTCGCAGGCGCGCAGTGAGCCGATAATCAAGAAACAGAACCTAATAACGTAGCGGAATAACAGAACGATTACAGTTCCTGCCCCGTTCCCGAAGTTTATGAGGCCGACCTGGGGCCAGCAGCGCCTCTCGCAGTTGCTGGCAATCGCACGATGGCAGGTTGAAAGGCTATTCGCAACTTGGGGAAATTGTTTCGCTAATGGGCATCGACCTAATGCACGGCAAATTTTTATCGGGTCGTTATAAACTGGTTAAGGTCTTGGCTGGACCGCGAACTCGGTCGGCGCAAGCATCGCGCTGGGTCGGCCTGATTCGCCCTGTTGCTCACCCGTGGTTGACCACGTTAATTAACGGCGCTTGCGTTTATTCCAGGGAGTTAAATGCACGTCGCTACCGGAGAGCGCGATCAAAAAACAGATTCAGCGCGGTCGCCAACTGCTGCTGGAATGCGGCTCGGTCAAAGCCCGCCGGGTCGGCACCAATATCGCCATCCGGTGATGGGATGGGCATGCCTGGCTTGTCCATGAAAGCGTAATGGCCGGCGTTAGGAATTGCGTGGTAGTCGGCCTTGGCAACGTTCTGCCGCACCCACTCGGCGTGGTAAGAGGACACCAGAAAGGTGTCCTTTTCGCCGGCATAAATGGTAGCCGGAATACTGATCGTCGCAAGCGACTGCGCACTAAACACCACAGCCGCTGGCGCCAGTGCTGCCACGGCGCGCACGCGCGAATCCCTCAATCCTTGGAACGAACTCGTTTCGACCTCGCTATCGGTGACCCGCCGCCCCATCGAACAGAAAACGGGATCGTCAGTGGTCGTTCTGCAATGACTGGTGATGCGCGTGATATCAGGAATGCCGCCAGCCAGCGCCAGTACCGTGTAGCCGCCAGCCGAGTGACCCAGTGCGCCGATGCGCGGACCATGCGCATCGACGGATATGCGCTGCGTCCATTCGGGGTCGCTCAAAACCGCGTCGATTACCCGTGATGCCTGCCGGGGACGTTCGCCGAAGTAGTAGCCGCCCGGCACACCTAGCAGCGACTGGTCCTGCCAGTTATCACCCGGGTGCCTGATTGCGGCTACCAGATAGCCGTTTTTAGCGAGCGCCTCGGCAAGACCGCTGTGGCCCAGCTCGCTGCCACCGGTACCATGACTCAGCACGATCAAGCCTTTGACTTTGGCATCCGGCTTACCGTTGATGGCGACTGTTGGCGTGAACGGCCCCATCGGAACAGGTTTGGCGTTGTCCTGCGTGGGATAGAAAAGCGCCACATGAATGGGTTCTTGGCTGCTGTCCTGGGCAGGGGCGACGAATCGCCGCAAGCCAGCGTCGGTCGCCAGTGCCGGGCTGGTGCACAGAAATACGCTTAATGCAGCAACGAGAAATCCGGTACTGCATTTAATGAATGTGGTCTGCACCGATGCTCCTTCAACGTTGGAATTGTGTGCAGAATAGGCTGAGCCCACTCTGGCTAACGTCAAGCTTGCGACGAACCGAAGGAATTGATTCCTCGGTTGCTGTTGGCTTGGATGAATCGCCATTGGCAACCAAGGAACGCGAGTGACCGGATGGCTGGCAGGGTAAAAGCGCCAACGACCGTTTGGGAGTATTACGAATGGAGAATCGGGGCCGGTTGCGCGGCCGGGGTGGAGATGGTTGACCGTCCGCAACAGGTCGATTGTTGTCATCTACCCGCCATCGACAATGTCCGCTTTCGCTGCACCGTAGACAAAACTCGCCGCCACAATCCCATGCCTTATTTAACGGCCCCTCCATGTCAGGCATCGTGCCGCCCAAGGCTGCAAGGCGTTTGTCCGCTTGCACCCGCACGAAGACCGTCATCGCTTCCCGGAAAATGTCCGCCCTGTCTGGTGTACGGCACATTTTTATCGGGTCGTTATAAACTGGATAAGGTCTTGTTCAGACTTTCATGGAAAAGCTGCGCGGCAGCGGCGTCAACACCGGCGGCCCGCCCGCCTTCAGCCACACCGACCGCCAGCACTTTGCCAATGCGCTGGACCGCGAATTCGCACAGCGCAGGCATTGCGCGGGGTCGGCCTTAGCCGTGGCGCCCGGCGCTCCGGCAAAGTGCGTCGCTATAATCGACGTCGGTTTAATAGCAGCGAGTCGCGTTGGACGCCATGACAACAGGCTCTCGCCGCCAAAACGAAAGGAATCGCCTTGGGCAAAATGGATGCGCACTACCAGGTTTCGGACATCGCCACGCTCGAATCGCTTTACGGTGTGCCTATTGGCGCATCCCTTAAAAAGGAAGTGGACTACATTCACCCTCACTACCGCAAATTCATTGAGGCCGCGCCCTTTGCCGTGCTGGCGACCAGCGGCCCCGGTGGACTCGATGCCTCGCCACGAGGCGACCCGGCGGGATTCGTCCACGTCCACGACGACAAAACCCTGCTGCTGCCTGATCGCCGCGGAAACAACCGGATAGACAGCCTCCGCAACATCCTCCACGACCCGAAGGTAGCGCTGATCTTCCTGTTACCCGGCATAGGCGAAACCTTGCGGGTCAACGGCAGGGGCACGATCACGACCGACCCGGACCTGCTGGCGGAATTTACCATGGACGGGAAGCTTCCGCTTTCGGTGCTGGTCATTGAAGTGGACACCGTGTTTTTCCAGTGCTCGCGCGCCATTCTTCGCTCGCAGCTATGGAACCCAGCTTCCCATATCGACCGCAGCACCTTGCCCAGCACCGGCACGATCTTGCAGGACTTGAGCAATGCGGAAATCAATGGACCGGCCTATGACGCTGCCTTGCCTGAGCGTTTGAAGACGGGCTTGTATTGAACTGCTGTGGAGTGTGATTTTTTGAGGATGCGCCGTTGATGCGCGAAGGGGAATTGATGAATGGCTTGAAAATGGATTTGGCTATTGCGCCGCTTGTGTATTACACGTTTGCGGAGTTGCACGAATTTCTTACTGGGGAAATGTCGCTGTTGGCTGAAGCCGAGCATGGCGGGAGTTGGAGGACATATTTTTTCAGGAAGTAGTTTGGAATCCTTCGAGGACAACGCAGACGGTGAAGGTGTTGCTTGATGGTGCGAGGATGCCGTTCAAGGTGCAGCTTTGTGTGTCCTCGGATAATAACAATCGCGTGTTTTTTGGTGGGCTGTTTGAGAGAGATGCGTTGAGGGTTGCTGTTGAAAATGAGATTGGACTGCTTTTGCTTCGGAATGGCGGTTCAAGAAATTAATACGATTTCGGCACAAGACTGATAGCGGTCCTTTTGTAAGTTTTGGGCAAGGGCGGCAGTCGGCCAATACCAGACGGCCGCATCTGCCCTAAATTCTGTGTTGCTTTTCGAGCATTTCGGTGCAAGCATGCGCATCTGTTTATCCAACACATGCGCCCGAAGGAAAATTCGCGGTCATCTGTCCTTAAGAACTTCACACTTCGTTATGAAACCATCTACTCGCCGAATCATTTGGACGGATTGGCCGGCACTGGCATCCACATGGGGGATGCCCTTGTGCTGGGTGGCTTCTTTTGGCGTGCCTTACGCTTATACCTTTAGGGGTGCTCAACCATATGATCCCCTTCCATTGTCTTTCCCAACTGCTGTGACAGCTATATTGGCTGGAGTTCTCTTTTGGCGAATTAATAGGATAAGGTCTCTTTTCCAACGAGGCCATGTCACGAAGGGAATCATCACTGGCATATGGATTGTGAAAGACCGAGGAAGGCTTGAATACGCCTATGAGTTTAATGGTCGTCAATGGCATGCCTGGAGCTCCGTGCATAAAAACCAAACGGTGCTTTCACTGGTTGAAAATCAAACAGTTGACGTACTGGTTGATGTAGTTCGACCGACTAACGCTATTGTTAGAGACATCTATACAGCACGGAAAGCGGGAAGTTCATCTGTCGGCTGAACGGCAGCTTTCGAGAAATGCATATGTCTGCTGTGGGTCGGACTTGATCCTTCACATCGGCAGCAGTCGGCTATTTCGGGGCAATCAATTTGGGAACAGATTTTGGTTAGGCCGCGCAGCTGTGACGCACGCGATCGGGGCATACTCCCCACCGCTGTCTCGCTACGGGTTCCGAATTGAGACGGCAGGTGGCAACCAGAATAAGGTATTCACTGACAGGCAGTTCACTCCGGATGTTGCATAAGTTCAATAGTGTGGCCGTCAGGTCCTCGGGTGTAGACCATGATTGTTCCGCTAGGCGCGGTTTGCGGTTCGCCGGTTGCCCTCCATCCATAAGGGACCATGCGATTTAGCATGGCGCGCAGATCGGTCACAGCAAACGTCAAATGAGCCGAACCGACATCGCATGGACGTTGTTTCAAAATCACGCGGTCTTCCGGTGAATCGTACTCAATCAGCTCAACTCTATATCCATCGGGACCTTCTAGGAGAGCATTTCTTAAATAAGCCCCCGACACACCGACCACTTGTTCCATCACGTGCCCACCGCCAAGCTCTTTGCGATACACGAGTTGGAAGCCGAGAACTTCAGTCCAGAATTCAAGTACGCCATCGATCGACGCGACTGTCAGCCCAGTGTGCTCGGTGCGCAATACGGTAGAGGTTTGGCCGTTCATAGGTGCATCCTGTGATAACAGTCGAGGCCGCAGATTTATGCGAATGCTAAGAATCCGGTCTGAACTTCCCCCATTACCTTCGCAGATGACCATTATGGGTCAAAAGTGCCAGTTGCTGTCCGACTGGGTTCGGCCAGTAGCGGACGTTGATGCGCCAAATTCATTCGATATACAATGGGCAACATTGTGAGCGACACGCCTCCTCTTTATATGCTTCAAACATACGGCAAATATGATCGAACCTTTTGGAAGTTGTAAGTGCGGCCAAGTCCAGTACAAAGTGTCTAGCAGAGCACTGCAGGTAGTTGCCTGTCATTGCGGGATGTGTCGAAGCATGACTGGGGCGCCACTCTCTTCATACGTCGTGGTAAAGGAAGAACACTTCGCCATCACATCTGGGCACGAGGTTCTTGCTTGTTATGCAGTAACGGACCGCACCAAGCGGTACTTTTGCGCTGCTTGCGGCACCCCTATATTTAACTCGAACCCGCACACATACATGGGGCTTGCTATGCTCTATCTCGGCACTGTCGTAGATCATGAAAATTTTGTTCCACAGATCAGTATCTATTGCGAAGGCAAGCTGCCATGGGTGAACATTCATGAGTCGAGCAAGAACTTTTCGCAGGCTCCGACGCGAGGCGCCTGACTCGTCCATCCAGCGGCCGATCTAAAAGCCGCTTTGTCCAACGCTTCGCCGCTCATGCATAACGCCGAAGGTCCGCTTCCTAGGAAACGGTAAGGCCGTTGTGGGTCGTTTTTCCCATTCTAACTACGACAACAGCTATAGATGCTATTAGTGCAAAACAAAATCAATGCAACCTTGACATGGCGAAGATATATTCCACCTTTGTTGAACTGCACGACTTTCTGACGCAGGAAATGGGTCTCTTATCCGAGCCGGCACATAGTGGAACTTGGCGAACCTACTTCTTCAAAGAAATTATTTGGCATCCTTCCAAAACAACACGGACGGTAAAAATTTTGCTGGATCACACAAAGAAGCCATTCAAAATCCAGCTATGCGTTTCCTCAGACAACAACAACAGTGTTTTTGTCTCGCCGCCCTTTGAGTATGACGCCTTGAAACTCGCTATTGAAAACGAAACGTCTCGGCTTTCGCTTCGTTAGAGCGATTCGATCGTTCAGTCGAAGTCCGCTGCAGGGAAGCCGTTCCGACTGCTTTGGGTCGATTTTTCTCATCTACCCGGCCATCGACAATGTCCGCTTTCGCTGCATCGCAGACAAAACCCGCCGCCACAATCCCATGCCTTATTCAACGGCCCCTCCATGTCAGGCATCGTGCCGCCCAAGGCTGCAAGGCGTATGTCCGCTTGCACCCGCACGAAGACCGTCAACGCTTCCCGGAAAATGTCTGCCCTGTCCATGACAGGATCGGCCATCGCCAGGACCGTTCCATAAGGCGCATCGGCAACCGTGACGTTCGTTCGCATGGCAAAGTCTCCGCATCAATAAAGAAGCTTCAGTTGCTTCCTGACTGCCCATGGACTAAGCTGGGCTAAGTTTAACCACGGAGGTTTTATGCGGGTCGTTAACATTCATGATGCGAAAACGAATTTTTCGAAGCTGATCGATGCAGTTGGCCGGGGCGAGGCAATTGTCATTGCCAAAGCCGGCCAACCCGCGGCCCGGCTTGTGCCTATTCAGGCTACATACCAGGAGCGCAAGCCTGGTGTGCTGAAGGGAAAGATGCATGTTGCCGATGACTTCGACGCCCCGCTGCCGGAGGCGCTTCTCGCGGCATTCGAGGGCAAATAATGCGCATCTTGCTCGATACGCCTATTTACCTCTGGTGGCTGGAGGATCACCCGAAGCTGTCGGCCGAAGCCCGCACCCTGATCGGAGAGGCGGCTGAAGTCTATGTCAGCAGCGCTTTGATCTGGGAAGCCTCGATCAAGGCCGGTATCGGGAAACTCGCTGTCGACGTCGACGCGCTGGTGGCGGAAATTGCGGGCAGTGGTTTTATCGAACTGCAGGTATCGGCAAGGCATGCCGCAGCGGTACGTGGCCTGGCAGATATCCACAACGATCCGTTCGACCGTATTCTTGTTGCGCAAGCCATTTGCGAACCATTACGATTCTTGACGCACGATGCCAAGTTAAAAGGCTATTCGCAACTTGTGGAAATCGTTTAGCTGGTGGGCATTGACCTGGTGCGCGGGAAAATTACTTTAGGCTATTGTTATGTCATCTTCAGAAAAAATTCCCAAAGCAATGGCGGAGAAATTCTCTGCAATCTCGGCATTACGGCGCCTCGCTGCGCGGGGTGGGCGCGTCGCCAGGGACTGAAACGGGAAGCGTCGGAAACTCGCTGCGCTCAGACAGCCGACG
>CAUQYP010000041.1:0-24500 GCA_963522035.1 uncultured Noviherbaspirillum sp.
GTCGCCGTCTAACGGGGATCCACGTCAAGGGCAGCGTCAAAAGCAACTGCAACTGTCGCTGCGCGGGCAACTGCAACAGCAACTGTCGCTGCGCGGGGCTTAATGCAACTGCACCTGTCGCTGCGCGCAACAAGCAATATCGCTTACAGGCCAGCTGGGCAAGTCAGCATGAAATTGCTCTAGCTTGCCTGCCCGTCCGGAGGCGTGTACTGCTCGATGACCTGCTGCTCTGTGAGCATGGGTGTTTGATTCGCGAACGTGTAGTAAGCCGGTTTCTTGTCGATGTAGATCTGGCTGGCAAGGTCGAAATCATTCGAATCGAATGCGCCTGCGGGGACGAAGTACTCTCCGGTTGCCAGGAACTTGTAATAGAGGTGCGTTCCGCATCGTTTGCAAAAGGCGCGTTCTGCCCAATCCGACGAAGCATAGGTAGCGATCTGGTCGGTGCCGCTGAATTGCACATGCGGCCCGCAGTGGACTGCAAGCAGTGGCCCGCCACCCCACCGGCGGCAAAAGCCACAATGGCAGGCGCCAATTTCCCTGGCATCTGGCGATGTGAAGCCAACCGCTCCGCAAAGGCAATGACCGTTCATCTCCATCCCCCGTTCCGAACACGCAATCCGCATTTGAATTACGGAGCTTGCCACGATAACAAGACCTCGGCAACCATCGCCGACGGCCTGTCGAAACCCGGGATGCGCCCTGCACTGACGTGGAGAATGGGATTGCTACTGGTGTTTAACCAGGTAGGCTCAAATCGCTGATATTTCTATTATTGTTGAAATAAACGAGAATGATCGTATAATCCGCGGCATGGACTCGACTGCTATCGTTATCGCGCTCAGTGCGCTCGCTCACGGCCGCAGGCTGGAGGTTTTCCGGGCACTGGTGCAAGCCGGACCTGCAGGCCTCAACGCCGGCACACTTGCCGCGCTGCTGGACGTCTCGCCGTCCTCGCTCAGCTTTCACTTGAAGGACTTGGTGAAAGCCGAGCTGATCCAGGCCCGGCATGCAGGCCGGCAAATCTTCTACTCCGCCCGTTTCGAGACCGTTAACGGCGTCATTGCCTACCTGACTGAGAACTGCTGCGGCGGTAATCCCTGCTCGCCTGTTTGCGCCACGGACTGTTCCAGTGAAGCAGAGTCATGACGAAGCGCCTGCAGGTCCACGTCCCGGTGGATAAGCCGCGAAGCAAGAACGGCGACGGGGACGGGTTCGCCGCACCCGCCATCGGCTTTTTCGAACGTTACCTGACCGTCTGGGTGGCGCTCTGCATTATTGCGGGCATCCTGGTGGGCCGGGCATTTCCTGCCGCATTCCAGGCGCTCGCGCGGCTTGAGTTTGCGCAGGTCAATATCCCGGTGGGCATCCTGATCTGGGTCATGATCATCCCGATGCTCATCAAGATCGACTTTGGGGCATTGACGCAGGTACGCAGCCAGTGGCGCGGCATAGGCGTGACGCTGTTCATCAACTGGGCCGTCAAGCCGTTTTCCATGGCGCTCCTGGGCTGGCTGTTCATCCGCCATGTCTTCGTCGACTGGCTGCCGGCAGACCAGCTGGACAGTTACATCGCCGGGCTGATCCTGCTGGCCGCGGCGCCCTGCACGGCGATGGTGTTCGTCTGGAGCCAGCTGTGCAAGGGCGACCCGTACTTCACCCTGTCGCAGGTTGCGCTAAACGATGCCATCATGATCGTCGCGTTCGCACCGCTGGTCGCGCTGTTGCTGGGCCTTTCCGCGATCGTCGTGCCGTGGGCAACGCTGATCGCTTCCGTCGTGCTCTACATCGTCATTCCGGTGATCCTGGCCCAGGTCATACGGAAGATGCTGCATGCACAAGGTCCGGGGCACCTGGAACGCGCAGTCGGCGCGCTGGGGCCGTACGCCATTTCGGCGCTGCTGTTGACGCTGGTGCTGCTGTTTGCATTCCAAGGCGAGGCGCTGACACGGCAACCCGTCATCATCGCCATCCTGGCGGTGCCCATCCTTATCCAGGTTTTTTTCAACTCCGGACTGGCCTATCTGCTCAACAGGAAGCTCGGCGTGGCGCACTGCGTCGCCGGCCCTTCAGCCCTGATAGGCGCGTCCAACTTCTTCGAGCTTGCCGTCGCCACGGCCATCAGCCTGTTCGGCTTTCAGTCCGGCGCGGCGCTTGCCACCGTGGTGGGCGTACTGATCGAAGTCCCCGTGATGCTGCTGGTGGTCGCCGTCGTGAACCGTTCGCAGCACTGGTACGAAACCAAGGTTTAATGCCCATCCATGCCACTCGATAACTTGCCCAACCTCGCACAAGACCTGTTCATCACGCCGACCCGGGCGGATTTTGCCAAGGTCGCAACGTCGACCCACGCACCCCGCTTCCTGCTGCTGTACGGATCACTGCGGCAGCGCTCGTTCAGCCGCCTGCTGACCCAGGAAGCCGCCCGCCTGCTCGAAGCAATGGGCGGCGAGGTCGAGATCTTCGATCCGAGCGGCCTGCCGCTGCCTGACGATGCGCCCGAGACCCATCCGAAAGTCCAGGAATTGCGCAAGCTGGCCGAGTGGTCGGAAGGCATGGTCTGGTGCTCGCCGGAACGCCATGGCGCCATGACAGGCATCATGAAGGCGCAGATCGACTGGATTCCCCTGTCGATTGGCGCAGTTCGCCCAACCCAGGGTAAGACGCTGGCTGTCATGGAAGTGTCCGGCGGCTCACAGTCCTTCAATGCCTTGAACCAGATGCGGGTCCTGGGACGGTGGATGCGCATGATCACCATCCCGAACCAGTCCTCGGTCGCCAAGGCATTCATGGAGTTCGACGAAAACGACCGGATGAAACCGTCTGCCTACTACGATCGGGTCGTCGATGTCATGGAGGAACTTTACAAGTTCACCCTTCTGACGCGGGACATTGCACCGTACCTGGTGGACCGCTACAGCGAGCGCAAGGAAAGCGCGGATGAGCTTTCAAAAAGGGTAAATCAGCGCGCCATCTGATGTGGATAAGCCTGCCCGGAAATACCAATCGCTTCAACGATCTGCTCCATGGAGGGTCATCATGAAAAAACTGAGTCTGCTTGTCCTTGCTGCATTGTCGCTTGCATCGGCGTCGTCTGGCGTGACTGCTGCGCCGGAAAAATCCAGGCAGGAGATCGTCGCGGAACGCGGGCCTGCCGTCATGCCGTTCGATCTCCAGGCGACCACCCACATCTTCACCAGGACGAAGTCCGGCGGCATACAACAGGTCGTCGCGAAAAATGGCCGCAACGAGGAACAGATTCGTTTGATACGCACGCACCTGCAGGAGATTGCCGTGCAATTTTCCAAGGGTGACTTTTCCGGCCCCACGCAGATCCATGGGGCCGACATGCCAGGCCTGGCCGAACTGAAGAACGCAAGACGGTCCGCCATCAAGGTGCAGTACCAGGAGATGAAAGATGGCGCGAAGATTGTCTATACGACGAGCCAGCCTCGGCTAGTCAATGCGCTGCATGAGTGGTTCGACGCGCAAGTGTCGGATCATGGCCACCACGCCATGGAAGGCCATGACCACTCGAAGATGCATGCACGATAGCTTGCGACCAGCCTCTCCGATTTAAAGCTGCGGCTTACTCACCAGCACGAAGCCTGCATCACGGACCAGGACTAAGCCACTGCTCGATTTTTTCCCGGCCTGGAATGCCTCCCGCATGCACTACCTTGCCGTCGATAACCACGCCGGGCGTCGACATGACGCCGTAGGACATGATGTCGCGCGGTTCTTCGATCTTCGACATCTTGACAGCCACGCCCTTGGCTTGCGCGACCTGCTCGATCAGGCTGATCGTCGACTTGCACTTGGCACATCCGGTACCCAGAACCTTGATGTCTTTCACGGAGAACCTCCTTCGTGTAGTTTATAGAACCGCGTTGAATACAAAACCGACGAGCAAGATTCCCGTCGCGACTATCCCGATGAAGGTGGCAATCAGGCGCGGTTTCAACACCTTGCGCAGGATGATCATTTCCGGCAGCGAGAGCGCAATCACGCTCATCATGAATGCCAGCACGGTGCCCAGCGCCGCACCCTTGGCAAGCAGGGCCTGGACGATCGGGATCACGCCGGCGGCGTTGGTGTACATCGGCACGCCTATGATTACCGCAAGGGGAACCGACCACCAGGCGTCCTTTCCCATGAAACTGGCCATGAATTCCTGCGGCACATAGCCGTGGATGGCGGCGCCGATGGCGATGCCGCCAGGAATATAGGGCCAGACCTTGCCAACGATGTCTCGAACGCTGGCAAACCCTGCTTCGATCCGGTCGGCTAGTGTCAAACGGTCTTCGTCGACGCTGGCATGTGAGTCCAAGTCCGAGATAAAGGAGTGCGACCCGCCAGCCGAACATGCCGAACAATAGCGACAACGCCACCTCGTTGACCATGGGCGCGGCAATCAGGAAAGAAAATGTCACGCCCAGCGGCACGCCGGCCTGCACGAAGCCGATGAACAAGGGTACTGCGGAACATGAACAGAAAGGCGTGACCCCTCCAAGGGATGCGGCCATGATATTGGCGGCGCCTTCGGTGCGCCCGGCCAGCAAGGCGCGGGTGCGTTCTGGCGTGAAATAGGAATTCACCATGCCCATTACGAAGACGATGCCGGTGAGCAGCATCAGCACCTTCGGCGTGTCGTATAAAAAGAATTGCAGCGCTCCGCCCAGATGACTGGCCCGGGCTACCGGAAGAGACGCCACCACCATCTCCGAGAGCGGAGCCAGGGCTTCGTACAGTCCAAACCAGACCAGGGCCGCCAGGGCGAGAAAAAGCCGTGGGCTGCGGCTGGGCAAACGCAACATCAGTGCATTCATTTTTTCGTACTCCTCTTGTCTTGCCTGCAGTGCGCATGCTCCCGTTGGTTCATTACACGCGTAGCTACCTGTAATGGAGGCGAGTGAAGATCAAAAAGGATGTAGAAATCGGGGCGCCGCGTCGCGTCAGCGGCCGCTGTCCAGAAAGTCGCGAACGGGTGTGTTACGCCTTTGCCGGTGATGTCAAAGGCCGAGCCGTGAATAGGTTCGAACATGGATGGAAACTGGCGTTCCAGTTTCAGATTGGCAGTTGGCGCAATGCCGAGGCTGCCGGACAAGGCGGCAGCCAGGTCGGACAGCATGACGGCATGCAGGTTGGTGGTCACTAACACGTCCAGGGTCTTGGGCTTGAGCACCATGCGCGTCGCCACTGCATCTGAACCGGTCGTTGCCAAGGCCAGGTGAACTGTAGCTCGACCTCCCGCCTGGACAGGCTTCGTCAAGCGGAAATTTGAAGTTATTCCTTTAATAGCTCAAGACTGCGAAGTTCTGCACCCCCAGGATGTCAACCACATCACCGGATTTTTTATTGCCGGCATTTCTGGCAAACCGCTTTAGAGCGGTACGCCAGTGCCCGCCCCACAGCATTTCTTGTATTTCTTGCCGCTGCCGCAAGGGCAAGCTTCGTTGCGGCCGATTTTCTCGACGTGAACCGGCAGGACGGGATGGAGTGCTCTCTCCACGTCGGTCATATCTTCCGGCTTATCCGGTTCGATCCCGACGAGCACATGCAATCCCAGTTCCTGGCATTCTTGCATGACCTCCAGCGCCCGCTCCTCGGTTTGCACGCGAACGATCAACGGTTTTTTCAGGCTGCCCATCTTTGTGACCTCCGTATTTCACCCTGTCGCAACGATGGCTCTATTTCTAGCATCCCGCATCCCGAATGCAAATGGATTTCTTGTACTGGGCGGCTGTGTGCTCCACTTCCCGACATATTCCTGAGCCGCCAGCTTTCGGGCATAGGCACACTGCCGCATGACCGTTCGACCTGAGGATTGGCCGATCCTTGATGCGTGGATTTAGTGCTATCACGCAGGGAGGCGCGGGCTACGCCCGTTAGCACTTGTCCCGCTCAGTTCACAGTCGCTCCCGACGCCTTGACCACCTTGCTCCACTTCGCGGTATCGTCCTCGATCAGCCTGGCAAAGGACTGCGCGCTTCCCGTCATCGGCTCGGCGCCCAGCGCAGCGAGCTTGGCCCTGACGTCCGGCCTGGCCATGATCTTGTCGAGTTGCTGGCGCAAGGTGGCGGTGACGTCGCCAGGGGTGTGCTTCGGCGCGACCAGGCCGAACCAGATCGTCACCTCATACCCGGCCAGGCCGGCTTCGGCCACCGTGGGCACGCTGGGCAGCGCGTCGGAGCGGGTCTTGCCCGTCACGCCCAGCGGCTTGAGCTTGCCGCTGTTGATGTACTGGACCTGGTTCGACACGGTGTCGAACATCATCGAGATCTGGCCACCCAGCAGGTCGGTCAGCGCCTGCGCCGAGCCCTTGTACGGCACATGGGTCAGGTCGACCTGGGCGACCGACTTCAACAGCTCGCCCGAGATATGGTTGGAGCTGCCGTTGCGGGCGGAGCCGAAGGTCAGCAGCCCGGGCTTCTGCTTCGCCAGCGCAATCAGTTCGGTCAGGCTGTTGACCTTCAGCGCGGGGGTAACCACCAGCACGTTCTGGGTGGACGCGACGGGTGCGATCGGCTCGAAGGCGGTAATGGGGTTGACCTTGAAACCGCGGTACAGGCTGGGGTTGATGGCCATGGTGCCGGTGGTCGCAAAAAACAGCGTGTAGCCGTCTGGCGCCGCAATGGCGGCAGCCTCGGTGGCGATGGTGCCGCCGGCGCCGCCCCGGTTGTCGACCACCACCGCTTGTCCCAGCGCGGTGGAGAGATGCTCGCCGACCAGCCGCGCCATCGCGTCGGTCGGGCCGCCGGCGGTGAACGGCACGATCAGCTTGATGGGCTTGTCCGGGTAGGCAGCCTGTGCGGCGGGCGCGGCCGCGATCAGCAGCGCAGGCAGGGCGGCTGCGAGCAGGCGTATGAGGCGGGATGCTGGTTTCATGCTGGTCTCCTTGTGTGGCGGCCACCGCTGCGGGCAGCCTTGTCGAATGATGGATGACTGGATGCTGGCGAACCCTAGCTGCCGCTGAACCGGGCCGGCCGGCGCTCGATGAAGTGCGCAACGCCTTCCCTGAAGTCGTCGCTCTGGATGCTGTCGAACATCTCCCGGTTGGCCTGCATGACCGCATCGCCCAGGCCCTGGAAAGGCGCTTCCCACAGCTGTTCCTTCATGACCCTGACCGAGCGCGGCGACACGTTCTGCGCCAGGTCGTCGGCGTAGCGCAGCACGGCGGGCATGAGTTCATCGGCGGCGCAGAGCCGGTCGACCAGGCCCATGGCCAGCGCTTCGGCGGCGCCCACCTTGCGCGCCGAGTACAGCAGGTCGGCGGCGCGGCCGGGGCCCACCACGCGCGGCAGCATCCAGGCAATGCCGTGCTCGGCGATCAGGCCGCGCCTGGCGAAGGCAGTGGAGAACACCGCGGCGTCGCTGGCGAAGCGCATGTCGCTGTAGAGCGCAAACACGAGGCCCAGGCCGGCGGCGGCGCCGTTGATTGCGGAAATCACCGGCTTGCCAACCGCAGGCAGGTAGCTGTAGCGGGTCTGGTAATCGGCGCGCCGGTTCATGTCGTACGGGCGCATCCAGTTAGCCGCGCGGATGTCGCCTGGCGGCAGCACTTCCAGTTCGTCGATATCCATGCCGGCGCAGAAGGCGCGGCCCTGCCCGGTCAGCACGATCACCCGGACGCGGTCGTCGCGACCCAGCGTTTCGAAGGCGTCATACAGTTCGGCTTCCATGACCTTGGTCAGCGCGTTCATCTTGTCGGGCCGCGCGAAAGTGACGATGGCGACGGCGTCGTCGACGCCGGTGCGGGTCAGTGTCAGTTGCTGGTATTGCATGGCATTGCTCCTTGATCCTTTAACGTGGTAACTGGATGGCGCGCGGCTCGAGATATTCGTCGATGCCGTAGCAGCCGCCTTCCCGCCCTATGCCGGACAGGCCGAAGCCGCCGAAGGGCGCAACCGGGTTGAAGGGCGCGCCGTTGACGTCGACCTGGCCGGCACGCAGCCGGCGCGCCAGCCGCAACCCTTGCTCCCGGCTTTCCGCCCAGACCGCGGCAGCCAGGCCGTAGCCGGCGCCGTTGGCCTGCTGCACCGCGTCGTCTTCGTCGGCATAGGTCAGTACTGCCAGCACCGGCCCGAACACTTCTTCCCGCGCCAAGGCTGCTGTTGCCGCCACCCGCCCGAACACGGTGGGCGCCACGAAATGCCCGGCGCCGGACGGCGTGGCCTGGCTGCCGCCGGCCACCAGGTCCAGTCCCTCGTCCCCGGCGGCGCGGATGATGGCCAGCACCCGATCGCGCTGCCGGGCCGATACCAGCGGACCGACCCGTGTGGACGGCAATGCCGGGTCGCCAGTGACGAAGGCGGGCACGGCGGCGGCCAGCAAGGCGCGGTAGCGGCCGTAGTCGGCCTGCGGCACCAGCAGCCGGGTAATGGCGCTGCAGGTCTGGCCGCTATTGAGCAGGCAGGATGCAAGCGCATGCCTGACCACCCGCTCGGCGTCGGCGCCGGGCAGCGCCACGGAGGCCGACTTGCCGCCCAGTTCCAGCGCAACCCGCTTCAGCTGCGCACCTGCCAGCGCAGCGATGCGCCTGCCGACCTCGGTCGAGCCGGTGAAGGACACCATGTCGATCTCGCCATGCTCGACCAGCGCCTGGCCGCTGTCGGCTGCGCCGAAGACGATGTTCACCACGCCGGGCGGCAACTGCGCCTGCGCCACGGCCTCGCCCAGCGCACGGGCGGCAGCCGGCGCCAGTTCGGACGGCTTGAGCACGACGGTGCAGCCCGCCATCAGCGCCGCAGCCAGCTTGGCCGTAATCTGGTGCAGCGGGTAGTTCCAGGGCGTGATGGCCGCCACCACGCCGGCCGCTTCCTGCGTCACCAGCGAGTGCCCTACTTCTTCCTCGAAGCGCATGCCCTCGCCGATGCTTGCCGTCTGGCGCCAGGCAGCGACAGGCGCATCGACCTGGATGCGGCGCGACAGCTTCAGCGGCATGCCGACCTCGCGCGAGATCGCCTGCGCCAGCGCCTCGCTGCGCACTTCCAGCGCGTCGGCGATCGCGCGCAGGAAGCCGGCGCGGCGGGCCGGCGTGCTGGCCGACCAGGCCGGGAACGCAGCCCTCGCCGCCATGACCGCGCGGTGTATCTCGGCCGCCTCGGCATGCGCGACCAGCGCGCTGGGCGCGGCTGTGGCGGCATCGTCCACCATGCTGCGCGCGCTGCCTGCGGCGTCGCGCCAGGCGCCGTCGATGAAATGGGAAAGGTAGTCGTTCATCTCAGCTTCCCATGACTTTGCCGCGCGCCGCCAGGAAGTGCGCCATCGCTGCTTGCGGCTCGCCTGCCGCATAGCATTCGAGCTGGGCGCGGATGCCGGCCACGCAAGCCTCGTCGAACCCGGCCTGGCTCAACGCGCGAAAGCGCTGCTTGGACAGGCGCACCGCGGTAGCCGGCAAGGCGGCCAGCTTGCGGGC
The DNA here is from genome assembly GCA_963522035.1 of uncultured Noviherbaspirillum sp. Taxonomy (GTDB): domain Bacteria; phylum Pseudomonadota; class Gammaproteobacteria; order Burkholderiales; family Burkholderiaceae_D; genus Noviherbaspirillum_A. Next base: position 9,419 of record CAUQYP010000041.1, read on the forward strand.
GCGCGCCATGGCCGATGCCGCCAGCTCGGCCGGCGGCGCCAGCTCGGTGACCAGGCCGATGTCGTAGGCGCGCCGGCCGTCGATGAGCTCGCCCGACAGCGACATCTGCACGTTATGGGTCATGCCGACATGCAGCGTCATCAGGTAGGAGCCGACGATGCTGGCCAGGCCGGCCTTGACTTCCGGCTGGCCCAGGCGGGTGTCGGGCGTGGCAATGCGCCAGTCGGCGCACAGCGCAATCTGGAAGCCGGCGCCGGCGGCCACGCCATTGAGCGCGGCCACGCAGGGCTTGTCCAGGTCGCGCACGGCCTGGTACATCGCGCGCTGCGCATTGAGCCACGGGACGATGCGGCGCCAGTCGACATCGGCGGCCTCGTCCAGGTCCTGGCCCGCGCAGAACGCGCGTTCGCCGGCGCCGGCAAGCAGCACCGCGCGCACCGCGTCGTTCCGGTTGGCCGCGTCGAGCGCCTCGATCAGCTGCATGCGCAGCGCATGGCTGACCGCGTTCATGCGCTCGGGCCGGTTCAGCGTAATGACGGCAATGCCGTCCTGCAGTTCTGTCTTCACTTCGTTCATGGCTGTTTCTCCTCGTCCAGTTCAACCACCGCGTCCAGCGCCAGCACGCCACGGCCGCGCGGCAGCGCCATGACCGGGTTCATGTCCACCGAGCGCAGCCGCGACCGGTGGCGCCAGGCGAAGTCGCCCAGCGCCACCGCGGCCTGCGCCAGCGCCGCCAGGTCCAGCGCCGGCCGGTCGCGGTAACCGTCGAACAGCGGCGCAATGCGCAGGCTGCGCAACGCGCGCAGCGCTTCTTCCTCGGCGAACGGCGCCAGCAGCGAGACCGTGTCGCGCCGCACTTCCACCAGCGTGCCGCCTTCGCCCATCATGACAAGCGGCCCGAACACCGGGTCGACTGCCACGCCGAGCATGAATTCGTGGATGCCACGCACCATGGGCGCGACCAGCACCCTGGCCGGGTCGCAGCCCATTGCCGACAGGGTCGCCAGGCAGGATTCCGCGGCAGCGGCGGCGGCGTCAGCGCTCTGCAAGTTCAGGTGGACCAGCCCATGTTCGCTCTTGTGCGGAACCGACGCCGCGCAGCCCTTGACCGCCACCGGCGCGTCGAAGCGCACGAACGCGGCCCGCGCTTCGTCGGCGCTGGCGCACAGCGCATGTTCGACCACCGGCAGGCCGACGCAGCCCAAAAGCCGGAGGCTCTCGGCCTCGCTCAGCACACCGCCGCAGTGAGGCAGTTCGTCCATGTGCCGGCTTCCGACGTCGGCCGGCACGGCCAGCGGCTGGCAGTCGGCCGAATACTGCCGCAGCGCCCGTATCGCATCGCTCTCGGTGCGAAACACCGGCAGGCCCTGCGCGGCAAATGCCTGGCGCACCGACGCCTGCGGCGCGCACACCGCCACCGGCCGCTGCAGCCGCCGCGCAAACGCAGCGGTGGAGTCGGCCAGCGCCGGCACGTCATAGCCGGGGCCGGCGACCGGTATGCCGACCAGGAACATGTCGGCGTCCGGGTCGCTGCCGAGCGCGTCGAGCACCTTCGGGAACAGGCCGCCGTTGCCCATCAGCGCTGCGGTCAGGTCGAGCGGATTGCCGGCGGTGGCGAAGCCCGGCAGGATGGCGCGCAATTGCTCGCAGGTGGAGGTTGCCAGCTCGGTGAGCGGCAGGCCGGCCCGGTCGGCCGCGTCGGCGCACAGGACGCCAACCGCGCCGCTATGGCTCATGACCACGGTGCGGCCGGCTCGGCAAGGCGCGCCCTGCAGGTACAGGGGCGCCGCGTTGACCAGTTCATGCATGTCCTGCGCGCGGCGTATGCCGTGGCGGCGCAGGAAAGCGTCGAGCGCGCCGTCATGGCCCACCATGGCGCCGGTATGCGAGGCTGCCGCCGCAGCGCCCTTGCTGCTGGCGCCGCCCTTGAGCAGCACCATCGCCGCGCCGCGGGCCCGTGCCTTCTGCGCCGCTTCCGCCAGCAGGTCCGGCTGGCCGAGCGCTTCCGTATAGATTAGGATCAGGCGGATCTCCGGGTCGCTGGCTGCCATGACGCACAGCTCGGCAACGCCGAGGTCGGCGTCGTTGCCGGTGGCGCACAGGTAGCGCACGCCCAGCCCCATCTCGCGCAGCAGCGCATAGGGCATCACGCTGGCGGCGCCGCTCTGGCTGACGATGGCAATCGGGCCGTCCTGCGGCGGCACTTCCATGAACATGGTGCTGAAGTTGAGCACTGCGCCATTGGCGAAGTTGGCCACGCCCTGTGCGTTGGGGCCGATCACGCGCGTGCCGCGAGCCGCTGCGTAGGCCACCATCTGTTCCTGCAGAAGCCGTCCTTCGGCGCCGGTCTCGGCAAAGCCGGAGGCCATCAGCACCACCAGCGCCACGCCGAGGTCGGCGCAGTCGCGCACAGCCTGGACGGCTTCCTTGCCGGCGACGGCGACGATTGCCGCCTCCGGTACGCTGCCGATGGCCTGCAGCGACGGGTAGCAGCGGCGGTTCTGGACTTCACTGCGGACCGGATTGACCGGGTAGATCGCGCCGGCATAGCCGAAGCGGGTCATGTAATGAATGGGGCGGCCGCCCACCTTGTTCGGATTGTCCGACGCGCCGATGACGGCGACCGAGGACGGGGCAAAGACCGCGCTGCAATAAGCCGGCATGGTGAAGTCTCCTTGTATGAGTGCGCGCTGTCGTGACAAGGCGCTTTCTGATGGAGCGATTCTAGGCCGCCGCCAGCCCCGCCGTAACTGTAAAATCTGTCAAACCAGATAGTACTTTTATGGATGGCTCTATGGAATTGCGCAAGTTGGAGATCTTCGCCCTGGTCGCCGGGCTGGGGTCTTTGTCCAAGGCGGCAAAGACAGCCGGCATCGCGCAGTCGCTGGTAAGCCGGCAGATTGCACAGCTGGAGCAGGAATGGGGCGACCGCCTGTTCCAGCGCACCGGCCGCGGCGTGATCCTGACCGACTTCGGCCGCCATGTGCAGCCGGAGGTGCAGCTCTTGCTGGACCAGGCCGGCCGCCTGCAAAGCGCGGTGAAGGACGCGGCCGGCGTGCCGACCGGCGTCGTCTACATCGGCTTGCTGTCGTCGATGTCGCGGCCCCTGATTGCGCCGCTGTTCGAGGACATGCGCAGGCGCGCGCCCGCGGTGCGGCTGCGCTTCATCGAGGGGTTCAGCGGGCAGCTGGACGAACAGCTATTGTCGGGGCGGCTGGACATGGCCGTCATCAGCCGCTACGGCGAATCGCCCGACCGCGGCGAGGACGTGCTGGGCTATGTCGACACCTACCTGGTCAGCAAGCCGGACCGACGTGCGACTCCTGGCGAGGTTATCCGCTTTGCCGAACTGGCCGGCCTGCCGCTGGCGGTGCCCGGCGCGCCCAATGGCCTGCGCTCGGTGCTGGACCAGCATGCACGGCAACAGGCGGTGCAGCTGGATGTCGCGCTCGAGATCGACACCCTGTCGGCGATGAAGGATGTTGCGCTGAGCGGCGCGGCCCATACCATCTTGCCGCTGATGGCAGTGCGCGAGGAAGTCGACGAAGGACGGCTGGTAGTGCAGCGCATCGCCGAGCCTTCCATCAGGCGCGTGATCGCATTGAGCGTCACCCACCAGAGGATGCTGTCGCGGGCAGGCCGGCTCACCGTGTCGCGCCTGCGCGACCTGGTGTTGCGCTACCTGGCCGAACCGCAGTGACCGGGCCTGGCCAGGCAACGTCAGTCGGTGAGTATTCCACCCGAAAGCCTTTGCACCAGGAAATCCAGCAGCGCGGCGACGCGGGCGGGCAGCATGCCCTGCTTGTAGAACACTGCCCAGACCGGCTGGGTCCAGGGCAACGTCGCTGATTCCAGCACCGGCACCAGGCGGCCGTTGGAAAGGTCGTGGCGGGTAAGGAAGTCGGCCAGGCAGGCGATGCCGGCATCGGCCAGCGCCAGATGGCGCAAGGTCTCGCCGCTGGAAGCCGCGACGACCGGTTGTACCGGCAATCCATCGCCGCCCCGCTGTGGCAGCGGCCAGATATTGAGCGAAGCCGGCGCGGTAAAGCCGAGCAGGCGATGGCCCGCCAGTGCATCGATGCTGTCCGGCACGCCGTGGCGGGCCAGGTAGGCCGGCGACGCCAGCAGGCGCAGGCGGCTGTTGCCCAGCCGCCTGGCGTTGAGCGTGGAATCGGCCAGGGGACCGATGCGGAGTGCCAGGTCGGCACGCTCCTCGATCAGGTCGACCACGGTTTCGCCGCTGGCAAGCTCCAGCCGCACCAGCGGATAGGCGTCCATGAAATCCGCCGCCAGCGGCGCGATCAGATGGTCCAGCACCGGCGTCGCCGCATTGATGCGCACCCAGCCTGACGGCTGCGAAAGGCGCGCGGCCAGTTGCTCTTCCGTGTCCTGCAGGTCAGCCAGGATAGTCCGGGTGCGCGCCAGCAGCCACTGCCCTTCTTCGGTCAGGTCGAGCCGCCGCGTGGTGCGGGTAATCAGGGTCATGCCCAATTGCGACTCCAGCCGTGAGATGGCGCGGCTCACGCCCGACGGCGTCTGTTCCAGGCGCTGGGCAGCGGCAGAAAACGAACCCGTATCTATCACGGCCGCGAAGGTAATAAGGGCGTTAACGTCCAGCATTATTGAGTCCCGGTCAAAAGTATATTGTAGTCAAGCCGGTTTTTCTTTGCCGCCGCACCCGTCAGACTGCGCAGCAAGCCGTAATACACGGCGTTTCAGGTTTAAACAGGAGAAATGCATGCCACTCGCACTTTGGGCGCTGACGCTGGGCGCCTTCGCTATCGGGACCACGGAATTCGTCATTGTCGGCCTCCTCCCCACCATTGCCACAAGCCTGGGCGTCTCGGTGCCGTCCGCCGGCCTGCTGGTCAGCCTCTATGCCTTGGGCGTTGCCGTCGGTGCGCCGGTGCTGACCGCGCTGACCGGCCGCATGCCGCGCAAGCGCCTGCTGCTGGCCCTGCTGGCCTTGTTCACCGCCGGCAACCTGCTTGCCTGGATGGCGCCGGGCTACGAAGCGCTGATGGCGGCGCGGGTGCTGACCGGCCTGGCCCATGGCGTGTTCTTCTCGATCGGCTCGACGATCGCCACCAGCCTGGTCCCGAAAGAGAAAGCCGCCAGCGCGATTGCCCTCATGTTTACCGGGCTCACCGTCGCGCTGGTGACCGGCGTGCCGCTGGGCACCTTCATCGGCCAGACCCTCGGTTGGCAGGCCACCTTCCTCGCGGTATCGATGCTGGGCGTGATTGCCTTTGCCGGCAGCTGGATGCTGGTGCCGGACAACATCGCACCCGGCAAGCCGTCGCCGCTGCTGACGCAGTTGTCGGTGCTGAGGAAGCCGCGCCTGCTGCTGGTCTACGGCATGACGATACTCGGCTACGGCGGCACCTTCATCGCCTTCACGTATCTCGCGCCTATCCTGCAGGAAGTGTCCGGCTTCTCCGCATCCAGCGTCAGCCTTGTGATGCTGGTGTATGGCGTGTCGGTCGCGGCCGGCAATATCTGGGGCGGCAGGCTGGCTGACCGCAAGGGTCCGCTGCCTGCGCTGCAGGTCGTGTTTGCCTTGCTTGCGCTGGTCCTGCTGGTGCTGAGCTTCACTGCCGCCAACACCTGGCTGGCGCTGGCGACCGTGCTGGCATGGGGCGCGGTCGCATTCGGCAACGTGCCGGGCTTGCAGGTGTACGTGGTGCAGCGGGCGCAACGCGATGCCCCGGAGGCTGTCGACGTGGCCTCGGGCCTGAACATCGCGGCATTCAACATCGGCATTGCTGCAGGCGCCTGGGGCGGCGGGATCATCGTCGCGCACCTTGGACTGATGGCCACGCCATGGATAGGCGCGCTGGTAGTGCTCGGGGCGCTGGGCCTGACTACGGTAGCCAGGTGGCTGGAGCGCAGGGATGGCAGCGAGCCGAACGCCAGGCCGGCGCATGCCGTCGAGGCGCATTGACCGACACCGGCGGATTTGCCGTAGCTCAAAGATAAACGGGAATCCGCCAATTCCGGCGCGGCACAAGTTAGGCTAAGCCGCGCAGGATCACGTTCCTGCCCAACAACGACAAAAGGAGACGCGATGAAGAAAGCTTGTCAGTCCAAAAACACGCTGTTGCCATTGCTGGCTTTCTGCGCCGCGCTGGCTTCGATGCCGGCCCATGCACAGCAGTCATGCTTCCCTTCCAGGTTCGGGCCTGACGACCAGGTGGGCAACCTGAACCACATCACGCCGGAGAAGACCCGGCGTGCGAGCAAACTGATCAAGCAGGGGAAAAGCTACGCGCTGGGCATCGAGACGAACAAGAACACGCCAGCCTATGCGCCGCGCAGCTTCGAGATCAAGGTGGTCCAGCCCGGGCAGGAAAACGGCCCCATCGGGCCGAGCAGGACCACCTATAACGACGACATCATCAACGGCTGGGTCGGCATAGGCTCGCAACTGGACGGCCTGGGCCACCTGGGAATCGACGGCGTGTACTACAACTGCAACAAGGGAGCCGAATTCGCCAAGCCGGACGGCCTGCAAAAGCTGGGCATCGAAAAGGTCCCGCCCATTGCCACCCGCGCGGTATTGTTGGACATGACCGGCTATTTCAAAGCCAACCCGGTAAAGGAAGGCACGCCGTTCAATCGCCGTGAAATCGAGGGCGCCATGAAGCGGCAAGGCATCAAGGCCATCGAGAAAGGCGACGTCGTCCTGTTCCATACCGGCTGGTCGCAACTGATAGGCAAGGACAACGAACGTTACAGCAAGGGCGAGCCCGGACTCGGCATCGACGGCGCACGCTACCTGGCGACGCTGGGCGTGGCCATGGTGGGGTCGGACAGCTGGGCAGTGGAAGTGTTGCCGGCCGAGCCCAATGCCGGCGCGTTCGAAGTCCACCAGATCCTGCTGGCACAGCACGGCATCTACATCCTGGAAAACATGAACACCGACGCGATGGTGAAAGACAAGGCGTGGGAGTCGTTCTTCACGCTCGGGCCGTCGCGGATCACGGGCGCGGTGCAGGCGATCATTAATCCGATTGCGATCAGATGATCAAGGTAAAGGCCGTTTTATAACCATTCCCAATTCATGGCGTACCGGATGAAATCGATGGCGCCGATTCATCACCTTGACGCGTAGGGTGTAATAAGCGAAGCGCATTACACCATGGCCGATGAACAGGCACCGCCTGCAAGCGACGAGTGGTGTAATGCGCTGGCGCTTATTACACCCGACGAATTTCGATGGCGCGTTATGACCTGGGATTGGGATTAGGCTATTCCTTCCGGTCATGCGGTCAATGCCAGTTTTTCCAGTACGTGGCCCAATTGCTGCCGGCCTTCGCCTGTGAGAGCCTTCAGCGGCAATGGCAGGCTGGGGCTGTCGGCCAGCCTGCATAACTCCGCAGCCGCGGCAACCACCCGCACGCTGCCATGCCGGGTGAACATTTCCCATAAAGGCGACAGCCGGTCGGACAATCGCGCAGCTTCGTCGGCATTGCCGGCTTGCGCGGCACGCGTGATAGCCATGGCGGCCGCGGGGAACAGGCCGCCCACTACCGAGTACCACGCTTCGCAACCGGCACTGAGTCCGGTCGCTGCGTACCGGTCGCCGCTCACGCCTATGGTCACATGCGATGGAATCAGGGTGCGCAACCGCTGCACCCTTTCCCTGGCAGCTCCAGGGTCAGGCGGGACGCCGGGAATCTTGATGGAGCCTACCTGCGGCAGCTGTGCGATGCGGCCGTGCAATTGGTCGCTGAACGTGAAGTGGGTCGTGCCGGGGTTGTCATAGACGCACAGCGGTATCGGGACCGACCGGGTCACCGTCTCGTATAGCCCGAAGACTTCATCGTCGGTAAGCGTTTGATAGGACACGGGCGCCAGCAGCACACCGGCCGCGCCTGCCTGCTGCGCATGCCCGGCCAGGGCCAGCACGTCACGGGTGCGCAATGCGCCGATGCCGATCATGACGGGTACACCCTGGGCAACCTCGACCGCCAGCTGCGCGACGCGCATGCGTTCGGCGAGCGTGAGATAGGCATAGCTGCCGGTCGAGCCGAGGACACAAATGGAATCCACGCCGGCTGCAACCAGCCGCTCGAGCAGGCGAATAAAGGCGGCCATGTCGACGCCGCTTTCGTTCATCGGCGTCAGCGGGAATGCGCTTAGTCCATGGAACATGATTGATTCTCCTGTTGGGTGATGTGCGAACGGACTATTTAATACCATCCCCACGTGATGGCGTACCGAATGAAATCGATGGCGCCGATGCATCACCTTGACGCGTAGGGTGTAAAAGCGAAGCGCATTACACCATGGCCGATGAACAGGCAGCTCCTGCAGGCGACGAGTGGTGTAATGCCCTGGCGCGGTAATTACACCGTACGAATTTTGTTGGTACATTATGACCTGGGATTGGTATTGCAAGCCCGAATCGCGAAGTCCCGTCGATTACTGCTGACCCGCGCGAAGTCACCAGATCCAGTGTGTATAACGGCGTGGGCCAGGCGCCTGCCGTGCATTCCTTTTCATCCGACAACGTAAAGTTTCAACTGGCTACCAAGTTGCCACGGTATGATTCTTCCCGTCAAAATGGCGCCAAACGCGTTCGCTGTCGAAGGAATACCCTTGAAAAAAACACTTTTTCTAGTCTTGCTGTTAATTAGCCAATATGGTTTTTTCATCCCACTGACAGAGGCGAAATCCACTTCCACTCTCAGCGTCAAGGCAAAAAAACAAACCGCCAAAGTGGCGCAGAAGCGCAAGCATGGCGCTGCTGCAATGAAGCGGACAAAAGCGCGCCGCGCCATGGCGGTCAAGGCTTCCGCGGCCAAGAAACCCGTGCGCCTTCGAAGGAAAAAACTTGTTCGCAGGGTGCCGAAAAAAGCCGTGAAGTATGCACTCAGGCCGAGTGCCGGCGAGTTGGCGGGACTTAACCTGACCGAGAACCCGCTGGCGTTAAGCTCGAATGCAGCATTCGTAATGGACGAATCCACCTCCGAGGTCCTTTACGAAAAGAATTCTGCTGCGGTTCTTCCAATTGCATCCATTACCAAGCTGATGACTGCGCTTGTCGTCCTGGAGGCCCGGCAAGACATGGATGAAATCCTGACAGTGACACAGGCCGATGTGGACACCATCAAGCATACGACCTCGCGGCTGCCGATCGGGGCGAGGCTGGCCAGGTCAGAAATGCTTCATATTGCATTGATGAGTTCGGAAAACCGTGCTGCCTCGGCACTTGGGCGCCACTACCCTGGTGGCCTGAGCGCCTTTGTCAATGCGATGAATGCCCACGCGGCATTGCTGGGAATGGCGGATACACATTATGTGGAGCCGACCGGATTATCCAGCGAGAACGTCTCAAGCGCACGCGACCTGGCACACCTCGTCTGGGCTGCGCAAACGCATCCACTCATCAAGACTTACTCGACCAATACCGACTTTGCCGTTGACGTCGGCGGGCCTGTCCTCCAATACAGGAACAGCAATCGTTTGATCCGGGGTTCCGACTGGAATATCGTGCTGCAAAAGACCGGTTATATCTCCGAAGCAGGTCGTTGCCTCGTCATGCAGGCGGTCGTTGACGGCCGCCCGGTCGTCATGGTATTTCTTGACTCGAAAGGCAAATTTTCCCGGTCTGCGGACGCCAACCGTGTGCGTCGTTGGCTCGAGACGGTCAAACTCCCAACGCAGACAAGGACCGCGAGCACTGTGCAAAGCCTGGTAGCGCAGTAAGGGGCGCAATGGCGATGCAGATGGTCTTGAAGCCGGTCCACCGCCACCTGTACGGCCAAAGTAAGTTAATAGTCAACTTGCCGAAGTTAGCGACGCCATGTCCGGCTTCAGGATTTCCTTGGCAATAGTGTTGCGCTGTATCTCGCTGGTGCCCGTGACGATGCGATAAAGCCGAAGCCGCCGGAAAATGAACTCCACCGGATGATTTTTCGTGACTCCGACGTTTCCATGAATCTGCATCGCCTTGTCGGCGATCTCGAAGCACCGCTCCGAGACGAACACCTTGCACATCGACGCTTCCTTGCGTATATCCCTGCCCTCGTCGGCAAGCCTGGCCGTGGCCATGACCATGCTTTCGCACGCATAGAGCGCCGTCGCCATGTCGGCCAGCATGTGCTGGATGGCCTGGAAGCGGCTGATGGGCCCGCCGAACTGCTGCCGATGATGGGCATAGCCGACGGCCAGCCGGTAGACTTGCCGGGCCAGCCCGATCATGGTCGGGCAATGCAGCAGTCGGTTGACGTTGACGCGGTCCATGGCGATCTTGAAGCCATTGCCTTCCCTGCCGATCAGGTTTGCCGCCGGCACGCGTACTTCCTGCATGTCGATATCCGCGTCGACGTGCTGCCCGGTCATGGGCAGGTAGTCGTAGGACAGGGTCACGCCCGGCAAGTCAAGGTCCACCAGGATCGCGGAGATGCCTTCCGCGCCCTTGTCCGGGTCGGTCACGCACATGACGATTGCGAAGTCGGCGAAAGCCGAGGCGGTGATGTAGTGCTTGCGCCCGGTAATCACATAGTCGTCGCCGTCGCGCACTGCGCGCGTTTTAATGCTCGCCGCGTCCGAGCCGGACGCCACCTCCGTCATCGCGAAACAGGCGCCCTTTTCACCGCGGATGCAGGGCAAAATATAGTTTTCAATCTGGTAAGGCGTGGCGTACTTGACCAGATTGCCGATGCGGGACGGGCCTCCCCAGTCGCCCAGCACATGCGGGAACAGGATCGCGCCGGAGGCGGCAACGTCGTCCTTGAGCAGGCATAACTGGCTGACGGACATGCCTCGCCCGCCCAGGTCGCGGGGCAGCTGCATGCCGTACAGCTTCAGTTCAACCGACCGTTTCCACAGGCCACGCACGACCTCCATCGGGAGCTGGTCTTCATAGCCGATGCCCTTTTCTTTTTCGAACGGGATCAGTTCTTCGTGAAGGTAGGATTGAAGGCGCTGACGCACTTCGGCGAATTCGGAGTCGGCAGGAAAAGTCATGGGAATCTTCGTAGAGAGGAACGGGAAAGTCCATGTTGACACCGCCGCACGCCGGGTGTGATTATTGCCGGCCACATCTTGATAACGAACGGGAATGAAGTGCGACTGGAAGACCTCGATTATTTCCTGGCGGTTGCCAATGCCGGGCATGTCGGCCGGGCTTCGGAAGCGGTCGGCGCGACACAGCCGGCATTGACCAAGGGCATCCAGCGGCTTGAGCGCGAGTTGCAGATCCCGCTTTTCGAACGCACATCGAAAGGCATGGTGCTGACTGTCGCCGGACAGGCCTTCCACGAGCGGGTTCGCGTGGCGCGTTCCGGCCTGGACGAGGCGGTCAAGGAAGCCCACGACCTGCAATTGGGCAAGGCCGGCCTGATCCGGGCAGGCATATCCCCGAATTATGCCGACCACTTTTTCGGGAGCGCCAGTGCGGAACTGCTGCGCCAGAGGCCGGCGGCACGCATGCAGGTCACGGTGGGGCTGAACGACAAGCTGTTTGCCGCACTCCGGCTTGGCGACCTGGACTTCTGTATCAGCGCCCTCCAGCGTTCGGATGAGCCCGAGTTCGACCAACAGCCATTATTCTCGGACGACTTGCATGTCGTTGCGCGGGAAGGCCATCCAATCTTTTTGGCAGCCAGCATCCAGTTCAAGGACCTGGTTAAAGAGTCCTGGATATTGCCCGGCCCGAGGGTCATGGCGCGGAGGAGAGTCGACGCCGCGTTCACCGAGCGCGGCTTGCCGGCGCCCACGGTCGTGATTGAATCGAATTCTTCCATAGCGTCGCTGATGAGCATCGTGCGTGCGACCAACCTGTGCAGCGTGGCCGGTGATTCAACCCTGAAACAGCCTATCGGCGCTGGCTTGAGGGTGATTTCCTTGCATGAGGCAATGTGGCCTCGCGTCGTCGGCATCACATCGCGGCGCAATGCTTATTTGTCGCCGCTGGCGCGCCACTTCATCGAACTGCTGCGACAGCATGGCCAGGCGGCCAACTACGTCCCATAGGGGCCCGCACCGCCTCGACCATTGCGGCTTTTTGCTTGCTGCAATGCCGCTGATTACTCCGCCTTGATCTGGTTGTCACGGACTGCCTTGCCATAGGTCTCGACCTCGCTCGTCAGCAGCTTCTCGAATGCCGCGGGTGTGGACGGTTCGGCGCGAAACGCCATCTCTTCCAGCTTGGCCCTGGTAGTGGAATCCGCAAGAAATGCATGCACGATCGCGTTCCAGCGCTGGACCACTTCGGGCGGCAGGTTTTTCGGTCCTGCCAGGCCCATCCATGTTCCTGCATCGAACGACGGGTAACCTACTTCCGCCATCGACGGCACGTCGGGCAAGGCAGGCGAGCGCGCCTTGCTCGTCACCGCCAGCGCCCGCATCCGGCCGGTCTTGATGAACTCCTTTGCCGGCGCGGGCGCGATGATGCCGACCTTGATTTGTCCGGCGGCCAGGTCGGTCAGCATGTTGGACCCGCCCTTGTAGGGCACATGCAGCAGGTCCAGCTTGAAGTTGGACTTGATCATTTCGAAGGCCAGGTGCATCGAGGTGCCTATGCCCGGACTGCCGTAGCTTAGCGCGCCCGGGTGGCTTTTTGCATAACTGACCAGCTCGGCAAAGGTTTTGACCGGCAGGGCCGCATTCACCAGTACCACGTGCGGCGCCACGGTTACCGTGGAAATCGGCGTGAAGTCGGTGGTGATTTCGAAGCCGGGTTTCGCGTACAGGGCCTTGGCAATCGCATGGTTTCCACCGAGGGACACCAGGGTATAGCCGTCGGCCGGCGCCATCGCCACCTTGGCCGCGCCGATATTGCCGCCGCCGCCGGGAATGTTCTCGACGATGACAGACTGCGACAGCTCCCTGGCTGCGAACTGCCCCAGCATGCGGGCGACGATGTCGAACTGGCCGCCGGCCGAGAACGGCACGACGATTTTTACCGGCCTGTCCGGATACTTGTCGGCAGACCAGGCCGACGCTGCAGCGGTCAACATGGCGCCGGCAGCGAGAATGGGTGCGAGATATTTTAGTAGGGCCATCTTTCGTCTCCTTGGTTTATCAAACGCTATGCGCAGGTTTGCATTTTCTGTCTGATCGCACCTGAGCGTCATTCCGGCTCGCTCCAGGCCGATGACACAGCGTTATTGTCCCCTGCAGCGTGTCATTCCACCCGGTTATTGGCTTGCGGCCCGCGCTTATCGGCTTGTCCAGCCATGCCTCCTATCATGGGCATCATCAATGACGAGGAGAGATTTACCATGAATCAAGGGCGCTTCATCTCACGCAATGCACGCTACTGGCCTGACCAGGCAGCCATCATCTTCAATGGCCTGGCGACGACCTTCAGGGAACTCGATGAACGATCGAGCCGCCTTGCCAACGCGCTGATCGCGCTTGGTGCGAAGAAAGGCGACCGCATCGGGGTGCAGGCGTGGAACCGCCCCGAGTTGATCGAGCTTGAGTGTGCGTTGTACAAGGCAGGGCTGGTAAAGGTGGCGGTGAATGCGCGCTTGTCCCAGGCCGAGGTGGTCGACACCATCACCAATGCACAACCGGTGATCATGATAGCCGGGCCGGGCCACGTCGCTTCCATCGCCGGCCTGGCGCCTGAATTCACGACGGTGCGCCAGTTCATCGCATTTGGCGCTGCGCACGAAGGTTTCCTGGATTACGAAAGCCTGCTGCGTGAAGCGTCCGAGGTAAGCCCCGATGTGGAAATGCATCCGGACGACCTGGCCGTACTTCACTACACCTCCGGTTCGACCGGCAAGCTGAAGGCCGCCATGCAGACCGTGGGCAATCGCATGGCCTCGCTGCGCAAGGTGGTCATGGGCAGGCTGCGCGCCGGCCCGGGGGACGTGCTTGCGCTGGCCGGCCCGATCACGCATGCCAGCGGCATGTTCATCCAGCCATTCCTGTTCCAGGGCGGCACCATCCTGCTGCACGAGCGGTTCGAACCGGAAAGCTTTCTGGCCTCGATAGAGAAGTACCGCGTAACGGCCTGCTTCCTGGTGCCGACCATGATCAATATGATGATCGCCCACCCCCGCGCGAAGGATTATGACCTGAGCTCGCTCAGGCAGGTGACCTACGGCTCGGCGCCCATGGCGCCTTCCCGGATCCGCGAAGCATGGCAACTGTTCGGGCCCGTGCTTTCGCAGGGTTACGGCGCCGGCGAAACCACCGGCGGCCTGGTGACGCTGACCACCGCAGATCATCGCGACGCCATCGAAAGCGGCCAGGAAGAACTGCTGAGTTCATGCGGCAGGGCTTTCGGCGAGTCGGAGGTAAAGCTGGTCAATGACGACGGCGACGAGGTCGGCCCCGGCGAGGTCGGCGAGATCGTGATCCGAGGCGCCGACGTCTTCGCAGGATACTGGCGGGAGCCCGACCTGTCGGCTGCGGCAGTCAAGGATGGATGGCTGCATACGGGCGACCTTGCGCGGATGGACGCCCGTGGATTCCTGTACATCGTGGACCGCAAGAAGGAAATGATCATTTCCGGGGGCTTCAACGTCTACCCGTCAGAGATCGAGCAGGCGATGTACCGCCACCCGGCAGTGTATGAAGTTTGTGTCGTCGGCGTTCCCGACCCGATCTGGGGCGAAGCCATCAAGGCTGTGGTTGTCCTTCGCGAAGGGCATGTCGCCACGGAGGGCGAACTGATCGAGCACTGTCGCACGCTGCTGGCCGATTTCAAGAAACCGCGCTCCGTCGAGTTCGCCAGCGAGCTTCCGAAGAACGCCAACGGCAAGTTGTCGCGCAAGGAGGTGAAGGAACGCTACTGGGCCGGGCAGGCGCGCCGGGTCGCTTGAACCAGGCGGGGCCGGCTGGCCGTGAAGGATGGCGCTTCACCGCACGCCGGCCGTGGGCTTTAGCGCATTTTCATGCTGGCGTGCACCAGAAGTGCCACTTCCGCGCAGCGACAGTTGCCGTTGCATTAAGCTCCGCGTAGCGACAGTTGCCGTTGCATTAAGCTCCGCGTAGCGACAGTTGCCGTTGCATTAAGCTCCGCGCAGCGACATTTGCCGTTGCCGTTGCTTTTGACGCTGCTTTTGACGTGGATCCCCGTCGATGGCGACACGTCGCTGGTGCCGAAATCGGA
>CAUQYP010000042.1:0-24084 GCA_963522035.1 uncultured Noviherbaspirillum sp.
GCTTCTTTATCCGTTTCAGTCCCTGGCGACGCGTCGCCGTCTAACGGGGATCCAGTTCAAAGACCGCGTCAAAGGCAACTGCAACTGCAACTGCAACTGCAACTGCAACTGTCGCTGCGCGGAGCTACGAGCAACTGCAACTGTCGCTGCGCGTAACGGACAATATTGCTTGCAGGCTTGCTTGGGCAAGTCAGCCCAAAGCCGCTCCACCTTCGGTAGCTGCCGCGCCCGCGATAACGATCAGCTTGGCTTCACCGCGACTTGGTCCAGCACGTCGTTCGCCCGCGCGTGGCCAGCGTCATCTTCCACGGCAACCGTCAGCTTGATGATGGCACCTTGGCAAACGCCCCGGAAGTTGTCCTGGTAGTCGCCGCTGTCGCCGATACCCGAATGGCTGGAATGGTCGCTGCTGTTGCCGACTGTGAAGTTTCCGGCCACCGGACCGGCTTCGCTGTTGATGGGCTCAACTTCCACCTGGTCGGCATGGAAACCTGCCGCAAGCAAAGCCGTGCGTGCAATGCCGGCATGGTCGAGGGTGTCGTACATTCGCAGTACAAAGTCTGTCATTACATGCTCCGTGGTTGTCTCGCGTGATCCGATAGGACCGCCAGGTGCCCGGGAAGTGCCATTGTTGGCGTGCGAATTCCATAGGGGAACGTGTAAAAAAAAACGGCCCGCATCGTCGATGCGGGCCGTTTTGTGCGGTGCCGTGCAGCTTATGCCGGCAGGCAGGATTACTTGGCTTTCATGGTGGTGCCTGCGGCACCGCCGGTTTCCTTCTTGTTGGCGCCGACGCTGCTGGTTTCGTTCTGGCCAGTCGGGCTCATCTTGTTCTCGCGATTGGCTTCGGTCTTGCCGGTAGCGTCCTTGGTGGCGCTGCCTGCCGGCTTGCTCATGGTCTTGTCTTCCTTGCTTGGTGCGGTCGCAGGAGCAGCGGAATGCGCTGCCGCCAATGCTGCGGAAGAAAACACCAGGGCGGATACGGCGACTATCAGTGGCTTGATCATTTTGTTATCTCCAGTTGGATGGTCAGCAGGAATGCCTGCCGCATCGTAACGTGACCGGTCCAGTGTTCGTTGACACCGGAAACGTCCAGCCGAAACGATTGTTGATTGCAAACAAACTTTATCGGATCGCGCCGGCGAATTCTGTTTTTCCGCCGGTGCAGCGGCGGCCCGCCATGCACTCTCGGCTTACTTTCGGGCTGAAGCCGGGAGGCCGAACAAACGGTCGAAGCTCCAGTTGAAGACGAAGGTATACACCAGGAAAAATCCGGCAAGACCGACATTCAGCACGAGCGCCGCCGGCAGGCTGATGTCCAGCCAGGCAGCGGTCAGCGGCACCAGCACCATCAGCAGCCCGGCCTCGAACAGCACAGCGTGCGCCACCCGGCGGCCGACGCTGCGACCGCCTTTTTCCTGCTTGGCTTCCCAGGCCTCGAACAGGCTGGTGAACAGGAAATTCCACAACACGGCAATAGCCGACGTTGCCACTGACAGGGCGCCCGCATGGGCCAGGCTTCTCCCGGAATGCAGCGCAAAACCCACGGTGCAGATAGCAATGGCAATCGTCTCGAAGATGGTGACGTAAAGCAACTTTCTTTTGATTCCCTGCACCGTGATCTCTTTCAAAGTTTAATCCGGGCATGATTCTAGCGCCCGCGCGCACGGAACGGGGTAAAGCAAACGGCGTGAAGCGCAGGTGTCACCCGGGTTCCCGGTTATCGCGCGCCAGGTGCAGCGCCATCAATTCCTTCAGTGCCCGTACCGTCGACGCATGGTCGCCGGTGTGCAGGATGCCATGCCCGCCACGCGCTTCCCACTGCGCGATGTTGGACGGTGTGTCGTCGATCAAAATCTTGCCGGGGCCGCTGTAGTCCTGCTTGAGCCGCTTCGGCACAACGTGCACCGTGAACTCCGGTCCGAAAATGCGGGCGACCCATGCCCGCTTCTGGTCCTGGAAGACGCGTGACGACGGCGCGCCGGTCAGGAAGACCGGTTCAAGGTCGCGCGTGGCTTCCCACAGCAGCATGCAGCCTTCGATCAGTTCCAGCTCCGCGAAGAATGTCTTGTCGCGGTTGATCGCTTTCCATAAATGACTGCGGTCGAGGTCGTTGGGATGCTTGCCGGTGAGCCGCTTCACCCTGGCATCGAAGTCGGCGAACACGCCGTCGAGGTCGAGGAATACCTGCAGCCTTGGATGGTCTGTCATCGTTAGTATCGGCCTGGTGACTTTGCACATCATTATCGCAAATACTGGCATCAGTACATTTGCTCACAGCCGAATCGGCGCAAAAGTGTCGGCGCCAGGGATCGGCGCACGGCGCTGCAGCCGGGAATGACTTTTGTTAGGATGGCATTCCGTCAATAAACCAGCAGGAAAAACATGAAACTCTATTATTCTCCCGGCGCCTGCTCTTTGGCGCCGCACATCGTGGCCCGCGAAGCCGGGATCCAACTCGACCTGGTCAAGGTCGATATACCTAACAAGAAAACCGAGGACGGCGGCGACTTCTGGCAGGTCAACGCAAAAGGCTACGTGCCGGCACTGCAACTCGATGATGGCAGCGTCATGACGGAAGTCGGCGTCATCTGCCAGTATCTCGCCGACCAGGCGCCGCAATCCGGACTGGTGCCGCCGTTCGGCGGCATGGCCCGGTACGAACAGATGGCAGCGCTGAATTTCGCTTCGGCCGAAGTGCACAAGCAGATAGGCGCACTGTTTAATCCGAAAATGACACCGGAAATGCGTGAAGTCCAGCTCGGCACCATCGGCCGCCGCCTCGACACTCTGGAGCAACTCCTGGCCGGCAAGGACTTCATCGCGGGCGACAGCTTCACTGCAGCCGACGCCTACTTGTTCACCGTGCTGAACTGGACCAATCCATTGAAGATAGACCTGGCGAAATGGCCGAACATCCAGGCCTTCATGGGGCGCGTGGGCAGTCGGCCCAAGGTGCAGGAAACGCTGAAAGCGGAAGGGCTCGTCAAGTAGGGACGAACCCGCGCCGGCTTGCCCGGCGCACCCTCCCTTCCCGCTTATTTCGCCAGCGGCTGTCCCACTTCCAGTTGGCCCAGCCCGGTCACCCTGAGCCAGGTTCCCGCCAGCGGCTGCTCGGCGACACCCGGCTTGCTGTAGTCACACACCCCGCCGGCAAACACCTGTTGCAGCCTGGCGACGTCTGCCTCGCGCGTGGTGCCGGTCCAGCCTGGGTTGAGCGCCGCATAGCCCGCGTAGTCGGCAGCGCTGACCGGCTTCAACTGGCACTGCACGACCCTGCCCGTCAACGGCTCGCCAGCTTCGAAACGTGGATAGGACGAGGCCGGGAACATCGCATTGCAGCGCGACGGCGTGGCGCCGGTGCCCACCGTGCCGGCCGGTTGCGTCGTCCCGTTCCCCTTCAGGAACACGGTACTGAATCCGCCGAAGGTCTGCGGCTCGGCGATGAAGTCGTTCGCCGCGCCCGGCGTGCTGGCGCCGAAGCAGCCGTCAGTCAGGTCCGCCGGCTTGTTGCGCACCACTGCCGCGGCACGGGTCGGCGAGCCCTTGTCGTTCACCGTTGCGGTTAGCCAGCGGTCCATGCTGTCGAGCGCCTTTTCCAGCACGATGTCGCGGCGGCCGCTGTAGGCCGGGCGCGGCGGCAGCGCGGGCAAGGTGGCATTGGCATGCGGGTCCTGTACGAAGGCCGCGACATTGGCCTGGCCATTCCACATTACGTGGTTGTCGAAATGCCCGTTGGCAGCCTTCAGGCGCGCCCGCACCATGTAGTGGAAGAACTTCAGGTGCAGGTCGCCGGCGCCGGTGGCTTCGTTGTTCAGGCCGTCCATGTTCAGCACGGCAGTCTGCGCCAGGCCGCCGCCGCCGTACATGATCATGCCGGAACGGTAGGCGTTCTTCAGGCCCTCCAGGTCGGGCTGCATGCGCGCGGCGGTGTGGTTGCCGTCGATGTCGATGCCGCCTATCTTGTCGTTGAGGTTGATGAACTGCGCCATGCTGATCTGGCCGCTGTTGAGCGCGTTCAAGCCGTACTGCACGCCGACGTTGGCGCTGTAGCTGCGGCCGAAGCCGGTGGCAGGGTCGGTGCCCAGCGTGTTCTTGTTATGGTCGGCGACGTTGGGTCGCAGGCCGGTCGGATTGGGTGCCAGCGGGCTGACCGGCGGCGGCGTGAAGCCGGCAGTCGGTATCGTGCCCATCGGCGCACTGGTGACTGCATTGGCAGGGCTGTACTTGCGGTCGTTGGTGATTACGGCGCGGAACACCGAGCTGTTGCCGGCGCCGGCCATCACGTTGTCGCGGTCGCCGGCATTTGGCGTGCGCAGCACCGAGTCCAGCCGTCCGGCCCAGAAGCTGGCCTGCTGGCGCACGCTGTGGTAAGTGCTGAAGCCGGAGACGGCCGCAATGTCGCTGTTGCTCCAGTTGAGCAGGGACGCGTCGGCTGCGCGGCGGGCCGCCGTCGCATTGTCGTAGGTCGGGTCGTAGGGCGTGTTCGGCACCGGCGAGAAGGTGCCGTTTTCGGTGGTGCCACCCTTGCTGTGGTTGAGCTGGAAGTTGTAGAACAGCCGGCCTTCGAGGCTGGCCATATTGGTATTGTCCGGGAAGCCGTTGAACATGACCGCGCCGTCGATCAGGCCGGGGTAGACGTCGGCGATCATGCTCTGCTGGATGGACGAACCTGAATTGCCCCAGCCCATGGTGTACAGGATGGGGCCGTAGTTTTCGGCGAAACGCTCCTTCACCATCATCATGGTTTCAGCCGAGATGATGTGGTTGCAGTTCTGGCCGAAGAAATTCAGGGTCGAGTTGGCGACGCCGTAGCCCTTCCTCAGCGCCAGGTCGTTCAGCACATTGAAGTCGCCCGACGTGCCGTTGGCCGACGCGGTCGACCCCCCTACCGGCCCCATCGACGTGCCCTGCGCATACCAGCCGCCGCCGCAGCTCTGGCCGAACGGATAGACCAGCTTGCCGTTCCAGGACTTGGCCGTGGACAGCGGCGTCGGGGTGGGATTGGCGACCGGGTCGCCCAGCACGGCGGTCTGGTAGATGCCGCGGTTGATCACGCCGGTCTCCAGCCGGACGATGTAGGGCACCTTCGAACCATCGGCCAGCGTGGTCTGCTCGACGCTGGCCGGCGGGTTGGCCGGATCGTACGGTTGCCACACTGCGGTGCCGGCCTTGCTGGTGTCGTGATACACCCAGTCGACACGGGTCGGCACGGCGCAGTCGGGCGTCGTCAGCGGGGCAGCGGACAGCCTGGGCCCGCCGGGGTAGACGGAGAAGTTATGGGTCTCGCAGGCCAGCGGCTGCTCCTGCGGCGCATACAGGATGGGTCCCTGCAACGGATAATTGGTCAGCGTCATGCTGGCCCGGACCTGGGCCGGATTGGCTGCGTCCAGCACGTCGATCGTGTTTTCACCGCTGCGCATGCCGGTGACGGTGCCCAGCAGCGCGTTGCCGCTCGTGGACTTCCTGAAGGCCGATGTCACGTCGGTGCCATTGAGGCGGACCAGCACGTTGTCCACCGCGCCGCCCGCCGCGTCGCTGACCTGGATCAGGCTGTCGCCGCCGCTGGCCATGCCCTGCGGCGAGGACACGCTGGTCACCTTGAGCGAGGCTTGCGCCGGCGCGCCGGCGTTCTTGTCGGAGTCGCTGCCGCCGCAACCTGCGAGCAGCGCAAACGCAAGGGCCGACAGCTGTTGCGGCCGTTTCAGCCGGACGTGCAAGGGGTAAGTCATTGATTGTCTCCAGAGTTGATTGTCTTATCCTGCTATCGGGTCTTCGCCCGACTCCCTGCACATCGCCGGCTCACAGGCACGGTCTCTTTTCCTGCATGCTGTGTCGATGTATTCATCTGCCGCCCATTTGACCAGGCCGCATCCAACAGCTTGCGCACGGTGGCCGGCCCGTCTATCCGGAGCGAGTTGCTATGGATGAGCCGGTCCGGCAGCGCGTTCTCTGCAATTCTATCGAGCAGCCCGGGCGCGGGGCCGACGGCGCGCAAGGTTTGCGGCAGGCCGGCTCGGCAAGCAGGTCGCTGATGACGTCGGCGGCGTCTTCCCCGGCCGGTCCAGCGCCTCGCCGGCCCAGGCCTGGCGATACGCACAGCGCCGACCAGGGTCGGCAACTTCGCAATACTTCCCTACACCGGCGAACGCTGGGCTGCATTTTTCAAGCTGAGCGTCCGGCCCGACCTCGCAGTTTTCGGCGACACCGGCAGGACTGATGAAGGGCTGGACGATACCGCCCCGCGTTTCAACCGAAAGGCCGGACGCCTATCCAGAGCCCGTGCAGCCAGAACGCAAAGGCAAACCAGGCGGCCATGCCTGCCACGACGGCAATCAGCGTTCCGCCCATGGTCCCGGCAGGGTAACGGGCGCCGCTGGCGCGGTCCCTGCGGCGCGCCGCAATTAGCGACGCCAGCGCCCAGGCCAGGAAACCGCCGAACAGCAGCAGGTCCGCCAACGTCCCGTTTGCCAGCAGGTGGGCCAGCGCCCACAACGCCACGCCGATCACCATCGGATGGTGCAGGCGCGCCTTGATGCTGTTACGCGGGACGTAGGTCGCGGCCAGCAGGACAAAGGCGAGCAAGGTCAGCAAGGCTGCGATATGGCGCATCGCGACTGGCGGATTCCACAACACGGCCGGATCCTGGCGCGCCATGCCGTAGCCCCAAAGCAGCAGGGCGAAGCCGGCGAGCGACACGGCGGTATAGGCCAGCTTCCAGGTCTTCTCGCCGTGGCGGCTGATTTGCGCGCTGCGCCAGTCGTCGGCAACGATGCGCACAGAATGGACGCCGAGAAAAATCACGAGGCCGAGTAGTAGGATAGCCATCTGCAGTTCCTTGGTTGGAAGACATCGATACGGCGAGACCGGTATTGTAGAGCGCGGCCGGCCTGCTGGTGCGGGTTTGACGGCGACGGGCAATTCGGGGCATGCTACGCGCATTCGTTGCACGGATGCCCGGCGCGGCAACCGCCACCGGAGACAGAACAGCCTGTTGCCATTGCAATGCCCATTACCCGTCCCGACCCATTGATAAGCGCATGCGATATCGCCTACTGATTGCCTTGCTGCCCGCCCTCCTTTCCGCCTGCTCCAGCGTGCCGCCTGCGCGCAACGGCAGGCTGGTCCCGGCAACCTTCCAGAACGAGGAAATGGCGTCGCCTGCCGCACGCGAGGTCGGCATGGTTTCGCTGATGCTGCTGAGGACGGGCTACCAGTTCGGCGGCAAGAATCCGGCGGCCGGGCTCGACTGCTCGGGCCTGGTCACCCACGTGTACCGCGAAGCCGCTGACATGCGGCTGGGCGGCAATGCGGCATCGCTTGCGCGCGAAGGCCGCGAAGTCGCGGTCGACCAGATGAAGACCGGCGACCTGGTGTTCTTCAATACCCTGGGCCGGCCGTTTTCCCATGTCGGCATCTACCTCGGCAACGGCGAGTTCATCCACGCGCCCAGCTCGCGTGGCCGGGTGCGCGTGGAGAAACTGACCACGCAGTACTGGTCCGAGCGCTTCGAAATGGCGAGGACATTGCTCAATTGAGCTTTCCCTTGGATTTACCGAACTTTGAGGCAATCATCATGAACATCAGGATCTATCACAATTTGGACTGCGGCACATCCCGCAACACGCTGGCGCTGATACGCAATGCCGGCATCGAGCCCGAAGTCATCGAGTATCTCAAGACGCCGCCCGGCCGGGACGAGCTCGGGGACATGATTGCAAGGGCGGGCCTGACAGTACGTGAAGCGATGCGCCAGAAGGGCACGCCCTACGAGGCGCTCGGCCTGGACAACCCGGCGCTGACCGACGACGAACTGCTGGCCGCGATGCTGGCGCATCCGCTGCTGATCAACCGCCCGTTCGTCATCACGCCTCACGGTGCAAGGCTGTGCCGTCCTTCCGAAACAGTGCTGGACATCCTCCCGCAGCCGCAACATGGCCCATTTGCAAAGGAAGACGGGGAAGTCGTCATCGACAGCGCCGGCAAGCGCGTCGCCGGCAAAGCCCCTGCATCCTAGGCGCTCGGCTGTTACTCCGGCGTTCAGAACAGGCTGCCGCTTGCGGGGCTGTCCGGCGCACGCGTTTTCCGGGGGAATACCTCCTTCGGTTCCGGCTTCGCGTCCATCAGCTTCGCCGGGAACAGGCGCAGGAAGGAGCGAGCCGCTTCCGGGTCGCGGCACGCGAGCCAGTCGTCGTAATCGTCCGGCGGCAGGATCACCAGCGACCGTTTTTCATCGCCAGGGCGGTGCATCCGGTTCATCAGGGGATGCTCATCCGCATTCACCGTCAGCTGCGTGAATGAAAACGAAGCCTGGCCGTCGGGCTCCTGCCACTGGCGATAAATGCCGGCTACTGCAAACGGCGATCCGTCCGCCATGCCGATCCGGTAGCGGATATGTTTGCCGGTCTCCCAATTCGGCTCGTAGAACGCGTCCATCGGCAGCAGGCATAGCTGGCCGCGCTTCCACGCACCCGAATAACTCCGCAGTTGTCCGACTGTCTCTGCCCGGGCGTTGAGTGTCGAGAAGCGCTTGACGCCCTGCGGAAGATGCTGCTTCGGCACCATGCCGTAGGACGCGACCAGCGACTCGCGCTGGCCGTCGTCATTGTGCCGGATCAGCGGTGCCGGATAGTCCTGGTACACCTCTTCCGGCCACGTCGCCTCGCCTGCCAGCGGCGAGTGGAAGGTGTTGACCAGCGTTCGCCTGGACACGGGTAAATAATTGACGCACATGGCGATCCCTTTCAGATCGAGGCGGACAAGGTGGAGCGGGCGTATTGGGGCATCACGTTGATTCCAACACCATCGCAACGCCTATCAGGTGAGCCGGCTGCTTGGGGAAGAGTGCCTGGCATGAAATTCCGGGTGGTAGCGGTCATTGCGGTTTGGCATCGCAAGGCCTGGTTCGTTCCAGGGACCGGATGATGAATCTCCGTTATGGCCTGGTCGCAGGCGAAGTTTTGCGCAAATTCAAGAGCAACCTGAAAATTTTCCATGCCGCGCCGATGATCCATTATGTTGAACGCCTACCCGGAAAACGCTGGAAATGGAGGATTCAATGCGCACACCCTATGCGGACCGCGTCCAGTTCGACGAAAAGGCCGCAATGCTCGCAGCGGAACTTCGTGTCGACACCGACGAGGCTGGACGAATGCTGGCGCATCTTTCAGGTTACGCCGACGTCGCCGCAGTGGCATACGGCGCCGGCGACAGGTCGACCTGGTCGTCCAGGGAGGAACTGGTGGCCCGCCTTCTTTCCAGCCGGCCCGGCATGGCGAACGACCAGGCTGCCAGAGTCATCGACCGGCTAGCGCTGCCGGTGCGGGATGCCGACATCGATCACGTCGCATCGTCGGCCGATGCCGTGCCCAATATGGGCGGCTGAACCCGCGCGTCGATTTGTCCGTGGTTGACAGAACCTTCGAATCGCCAATAATATGATGCTCATCATATTCGCAGGATGTGCGACATGCCAACCCCAGCAAGCCCCAGCAAGCGCGAACTGACGCACGAGCGGATACTCGACGCGGCTTCGCGCGCGATCCGACGCGCCGGCCACACCGGCGCCAGCGTCGCCGAAGTGATGAAGGAAGCCGGATTAACACATGGCGGTTTCTATGCGCATTTCGACTCTCGCGAAAAGATGGTCGCCAGCGCGATTGCCCACGCCGGGACGAAAAGCGCGCAAAACCTGGCGCAAAGCATGGCCGTCCTGGAGAAAAGAGGCAGGACGCCGTTCCGGGCGCTGGTCGAATCCTACCTGTCCCCGGCCCACATGGCTGCGCTCGAAACTGGCTGCGTCGTCGCAGCGCTCGGCTCGGAAATGCCGCGCCAGGCGGATGACGTGCGCAGCGCAGCCAGGGAGCGGGTCAAGGCGCTGGTTCACCTGGTCGAGTCGGTGCTTCCGCCCGGTACCGGCGCCGATGCCGCCACCTGCATTGCGAGCACATTGGTCGGCGCGCTGCAACTGGCGCGCGCACTGGGCGGCGAGGATGGCGAGGCGCTGCTTGCCGCAAATCGCCATATCCTGAGCGAGCGTTACGGCTAGTGTTTTCGTCGCACCCCTTCACACCAGCGGCCTTTCAAGGCTATTTCAATCGACGAAAATATGATGATCATCATATTGCAAGTTGCAACTGGCACCAACGACCGTTCCGGAGAAAACCATGAGCACGCAAGCCGCCGCCCCCGCTGTAGCAGCCGATGATATCCAGGCATCCCCCTGGCCCACGTTCTGGATTGCCAGCATTGCCGTGCTGCTGGTGTCGATCGACACGACCGTGCTGTACGCGGCATTCGGCGCCCTGCGCCAGGGCTTCCCTGACGGTTCGGCAGCGGATCTGTCCTGGGTACTGAATGCCTACACGGTTACCTACGCAGCGATGCTGATTCCAGCTGGCGGCCTGGCCGATGTCCATGGCCGCAAGCGCATGTTCCTTCTTGGCGCGGCGATATTCCTGATCGGTTCGGCGGCTTGCGGCGCAGCCGGTTCGATCACGCTGCTGATCGCAGCCCGGGTCGTGCAGGCGGTAGGCGCAGCTCTTCTCACGCCAGCGTCCCTGTCGCTGATCCTTGATGCATTCCCGCAAAACAAGCGCGCAGTCGCGGTGAGCCTGTGGGGCGCGGTCGGCGGCATGGCCGCCGCGATCGGACCCAGCCTCGGGTCGGTCATCGTCGACAGCATGGGCTGGCAATGGGCGTTCTACATCAACCTGCCGATCGGCGCGGTGTCCCTCGTGCTGGGTTATGCGCGGCTGCAGGAATCGCGCATTCCCGGCAAGGTCCAGCACGTCGACCTGGTCGGCATGCTGCTGCTGGTAGTCAGCGTGGGCGCGGCGGCAATGGCACTGACGCAATTCGAGTCGCCGGGGTGGTCGCGCGGCACGATACAGGTGATTGCCATCACCGCCGCGCTGGCCCTGATCGCCTTCGTCGCCTGGGCAGCGAGCGCCAGGCATCCGCTGGTGGACCTGAAACTGTTCCGCAGTCCGACCTACAGCGCAGTCAATCTGGCGACGCTCAGCTTTGCCATGGCATTTTCGATGATGTTCTTCGCGTTCTTTTCCTACATGACGACGATCTGGCATTACAGCCTGCCGCTGGCCGGCATTGCTGTCACGCCCGGCCCGTTGCTGGTCGTGCCGACCGCCATCATCAGCGGCCGCTTCGCCGCCCGTCTCGGCCACCGGCCGGGCCTGGTCATCGGTTCGCTTGTGTACGCAGCGAGCGGGCTGTGGCTGGCGCTGGTGCCGGGAGTCACACCGGCTTACTGGACTGAATGGTTTCCAGGCTTGCTGCTCAGCGGCATCGGCGTAGGGATGGTGCTGCCGTCGCTGTCCGGCGCTGCGACGGCAAAACTGCCGCAAAATCAATACGGTGTCGGCAGCGCGGTGAACCAGGCAATCCGGCAGATCGGCTCGGTGCTGGGAGTGGCCTTGACCGTTGTGCTGATCGGGCATGAAGGGCTTGCGAGAGCGGATTTCACCACCTTGTATGGTTTGCATGCGGCACTGGCGCTGTTGACCGGCCTGTTTTGCCTGCTGGTAAACACGCGCCCCAAAACACAGTAGGCGTTGGCCGGCTGGAACCAAAGCAGGGCTACGGTAACGCAAATCCTGCAGCCGTTGAAATCAACGGTTGCCGGCCGACGAGAAAAATGACTGGCCGCCTTCCTTAATCTCCTACAGGAGTAGCCAGCATGGCGAATGTGAACAACACGCAGGACACGCTTTTACTGACACAGGCTTCCGAGGCATCGCCCGTGTTGCTCAGTGAAAATGATCTGGAGACAATGGCCGCGGGCGGCGAAGGAGATGAGACCGTGCCCTGGTGCGGGATCAAGCCGAGCCGACGGGCCACGACGCAAAAAATCGTCGACAGCGTTCTGGCTTCTGGCGGAACAGTCATCTCGGTTGATTATGACACTGGCAAGATGAGTTACACGCTGGGCTCGGCAACACCCGCACCACCACTACCTCGCGATTAGTTCAAGCGCCGCCAAGCCAGCCGTCTTTGCGTAGCGAGCGGCTGAGGCGCGGCCTGTCCGGGAACAGCGAGTTCCGCTGGCCAGGCCGCAAGATTATCCTGCCCCGGTTTCACCGCCATAGATCCGCGTGATCGCCCCAATGGGCTTTTCGCCGACTGCGCATCCCTGTCTGCCGCAGCGGACCAATTCGCGGCGCGGCAGGGGACCGGGATTTCGACCTTCCCCATGCATGTCGCATGCACTCGCACTCTCGTATCGATGAAAGCCAACGACCAAACGTCCAATCGACATCAATTCGAATTAACGCCAAACGACGTTCAGGTCATCGCGAGACATAGCTGGACGCCGCATCCTATTTTTAAATAGCCAATTTCGTCGATTTACAAAAAAAAGCTCTTTCAAGAATAGGAAATAAAGCAGGTAAATAAGCCAAGCACTCTGCAACCAACGCCGGGTGGCGTTAATACGGAATTAGACTTGGCGCTTCGTGGCTGCGGTGAATCTGCCCTGCCCTGCTTCATGAAATGCACTTGGCCTGGATCGGGCTGCGTCGTTACCCGTCGACGGGATGGCTATAATCTGCCGGCATGCCTGGCGTTCGCACCTGCATGCCACCAGCCCACGATCTTTCACCGAAAAGGACTACACATGAACAGGAAAGTCGCCGTCGTCACCGGCTCGTCTTCAGGCATCGGCGCTGCAACGGTCCGCTTGTTTGCCAAAAATGGCTACGACGTCGTGATCAATTTTTCCCGCGACCCGGCGCCGGCCAATGCGGTTGCCGAAGAATGCCGCGCACTCGGTGCCGACGCGCTCGTCGTGCAGGCAAACGTGGCGGACGACGCGCAATGCCGCGCGCTGGCGAAGGCTGTGGAAGAAAAGTGGGGTCGTTGCGACGCACTGGTGAATAACGCCGGCACCACGAAGTTCGTGGCCGCCGGTAACCTGGAGGGCCTGTCCGCACAGGACTTTCACGATATCTATTCAGTCAACGTAATCGGCGCCTACCAGATGATACGGGCGCTGGCGCCGTTAATGAAGCTGAACCCCGGCGCTGGCGTAGTCAATATTTCCTCGGTGGCCGCGGTAATGGGCGTCGGTTCCAGCGTTGCCTACATGGCCTCGAAAGGCGCGCTCAATGCAATGACGTTCGGCCTGGCCCGCGCGCTCGGGCCGGAGATACGGGTCAACGCCATCGGGCCCGGCATGGTCGAGACACCATGGTTGCAGAACGGCCTTGGCGCGGAGCAGTATGACGCGAGGCGCCAGGCTTACAGGGCGGCGACGCCGCTGGCTGAAACCATACAGCCGGAAGATGTGGCCGACGCCGCCTACTTCCTGTGCGACGGTGCGCGCAAGACCACCGGTGAATTCATGCTGGTCGACAGCGGCTTCGTCAAGTACGCCACCCTCCCCCGCGGTTGATCGTTGATCATTGATCAATAATTGTCGCTGACCGGCACGGCGACAGCGCGCCGCCGGGTCAGGCGTGTTCCACTGCCTGCGCCGACTGGCACACGGTATTCCTGCCGGCAGCCTTCGCAGCGTACAGCGCGTGGTCGGCACGATCGACCAGCATGGCGCCAGCCATTGGCACGCTGCCGGCTTCGACCGCATGCATCCCGATGCTGACCGTGACGATGCCGGCCGGGTTGCCCTGGTGCGGCAGCGCCAGCGCGATCAGCGCGACACGCACTTCCTCGGCTACCCTGCGAGCGCCAGCATCATCGGTATTGACAAGCAGGATCGCGAATTCCTCGCCGCCGTAGCGGGCCACCAGGTCGCCCGGCCGCTTGGCATGGCGCTGGAGCAGGCGCGCGACCTGGCGCAGGCATTCGTCGCCGGCGGGATGGCCATAGCGATCGTTATAGGTCTTGAAGTAGTCGACATCGATCATCAACAGCGCGAGCGACATGCCGCTTAAGCTCAGCCTTGCACTTTCCTGCACTAGGACCTGGTCGAAACGCCGCCGGTTCGCAATGCCGGTCAGCGCGTCCTGGCCGTTGAGCAGGCGCAGTTGCGCGTTGCTTTCCTGAAGCACGGTTTTTGCGTTCCGAAGACGTTCTTCGGCTTCTTTTTGTAAACTGATGTCGGTGCGTATCGCGACGTACTGGTACGGTTTTCCATCGGCATCGAGAAACGGCACTACGGTCGAACTGGTCCAGTACAGGCTGCCATCCTTGGCCCGGTTGCAGGTATCGCCGCGCCACACCTGGCCGGCGGCGATGGTGTCGCGTATGTCCTGCATGAAGGCCGGCGAATGAAAGCCCGAGGCCACAATGCCGGCGTCCTGCCCGATCAGTTCAGCGCGGCTGTAACGGGAAATACTGCAGAAGCGGTCATTGACATAGGTAATCTTGTGGGTCGTATCGGTGACCGCAAGGATGGCGTGCTCGTCGAGCGCGAGTTCAAGGTTTTTCACTTTTGCATACGAATCCTTCAACAGTTTTTTTCTCTGCGTCTGGGCACGCACCTGGCTTACCAGTGTCGCCCCGCCTATGCCGATAAAGCAGATCAGCACGAACACGAACGCGGCTTGCACCGTCATGCGCATGCGCCAGCCAGCCAATGAGTCCACCACCGGTGCGGCAGCAAGCACGACCAGCGGGTACCCCGCCAGGCGGCGAAACGCATATTGCCGCTCGATCCCGTCGAGCGGGGACACCTGCGTGATGGCGCCATTCGAAAAACGTGCCAGATAGTTGCGAAACAGATCGGTGTCCGCCAGGCTGCTGCCGACCAGGCGGGACACCTCGGGCCGGCGCGCCACAAGTTCGCCAGACACCAGGTTCATGGCAATCAGACCGCGGTCACCAACGCCAAAGCGCTGGTGATAGGCGCTGAAATGGCTGATTTTGATGTAAGCCACGACCACCCCGTCAAAATGGCCATCAGGTGTATCGACGCGTCGCGACATCGGTATGACCCACTCGCCCGTGGCGCGGGACCGTTCGGGCGGCCCGACCCTTGCGTTCCGGCTTTCGTGCTGCCGGTGATGGAGAAAAATGTCGTGCGCGATCGGCGTCACCATCCCCGACGCCGCGGTCGTGTCGGCCAGCATATCGCCGCTTGCATCGAGGACCAGCAAGCTCCCCAGCTGCTCCTGCTGCGCCAGTTTTTGCATGAGGACGTTGCGCAGCCGTGCACGCCCGATTTTCGCAGGCCACACATCGACCACCCGCTCTGCGATGCCGAGCACCACCATGTCGGTCTGGCTAAAGGATGCATCGGCATGCTGGGCCAGCGAATACGCCAGGTTCTCCATCGATTTGCGGTCATTTTCAAGCCACTCGCGCCGTGCGCTCCATCCAAGGATCGCTGTCAAGACGACCAGTGCTCCGCACACGAAAGCGATAAGCAGCGTCAGCGAGCGCGCCAGGGACAGGCGTTCCTGCAAAAGCGACAGTGACGGGAAGTAAGGGAAACGTGGCATTCGGTATCCGTGACTGGAATTACCGCAAGCGTATCAAGTATTTCTTACATGAAACTTTAGAGCAGCGGCAGGATTACGGCTTATCTCCTGCTTATGGCCCGCCTCCAATCACAGCCGGTGTCGCACTGGAACAATTGTTAGATTTTTCTTACTTAGTAAGCCCGTATGTGGGTGGCACCGAGGCCCTTTTGCGGGGACGCCGGGCGAGCCAGGTCAGTTCTGGCCCACCCGGCAATTCCTCTTATAAAGCGCACGAAGGGGTTGCCATACCATGACTTGCATAAACCGCCGCAACACCCGCCGCATCGCGTCCTTCCGAACCACCGTAGCCGCACGAACGCTGCTCACAGGCGCCGTGGCACTTGTGGCCGCGTTGCCGGCCCAGGCCGCCCCGGCCGGGGGCGAGATTAAAGCCGGCGCCGGCTCCATCAGCCAGCAAGGCCTTACTACCAGCATCACCCAGTCACCATCGCAGACGCAGCAACCTGCCCGCATGGTCATCGACTGGAACAGCTTTTCTTCCGCCGCCGGCGAGTCGATCGTCTTCAACCAGCCCAATGCCGCAGCCATCGCGCTGAACCGCGTCACCGGCGCCGACCCCAGCCAACTGATGGGCACGCTCCGCGCCACAGGCCAGGTGTTCATCCTCAATCCGAACGGCGTCCTTTTCGGACCCGGCTCACAGGTCAATGTGCGCGGCCTGCTGGCCTCGACCCTGAGCATGGACGATGGCAATTTCATGGCCGGAAATTATGTACTTCAGGGCACCAATAGCGCCAGGGTCGTGAACCAGGGCAAGCTGACGGCGGCGGATGGCGGCTACGTCGCCCTGGTCGGCGAAAGCGCAGTAAATAGTGGCAACATCGTCGCTGGAAAGGGCGACGTCCTGCTGGCCGCCGGGCAAAAGGTCACGCTCCGACTGGAAGGCGGAAGCCTGTTGGGCTACAGCGTGGACCTGGGGACGACGCGGGCATTGGCCGAGAACGGGGAGACGGGCGTGATCAGCGCCAGAGGCGGCCGGGTTGTGCTCGAGGCACAGACGGCTGACAGCCTGATCAGGGAGGTCGTCAACAATGGCGGCTTGATCGAGGCGCAAACGCTGGAAGGCACGGCCGGCAGCATCAGGCTTATCGGCGACCGGAATGTCGGAAAGATACAGGTAAGCGGATCGCTGGACGTGTCCGCTCCGGACGGCGGCAACGGCGGGACCGTACTCGCAAGCGCCGCACAAGTAAGAATCAATGATGGCGCGAGGATCACGGCGGCGTCTGCTTCCGGGACGAGGGGTGTCCTGAACATCGAATCGAAGGAATTTGAAATCGCGCCGGACAGCGGTGCGCGCAGCGAATCGTCCATCAGCGCGGCGGTACTTGCCGCGACACTGGACACCGCAGCGGTCACTCTCTACAGCACGTCCGGTAGCACGGCGGGAAATCCCGGCGATCTCGCCGTCAACGCCCCTGTCGAGAGGGGTCGCAATCTGCTGACATTGAAGGCAGACCGGAATATCAACTTCAATGCCTCACTGCGCGGAGACCGGGTCATATTGAGCTATGGGCAGGCGAGCCCTGAAGGCGGCGCTGCGGATTTTTACTTTCGCAATGGCGCCAGGATCGATCTCCCAGTGATCAACAGCGTGCTGGATGGTGCTTTCGGCACCCAGAAAGGCAGCAACCCGAACAATCAAAAATTCTACTTCGTCATTAACGACCTCGGTCAGGCAACTGGCAATGTTTCGGGGGGCACATTGCAAGGCATGGCCAACCTTGGCGCCGACTTCCGCTACGTGCTGGGCCGCGATATCGACGCCAGCGCGACAAGTGCATGGAACTCGGGTGCAGGCTTTGCGCCGCTGGCTCAGCTGAATGGCACGTTGGAAGGCCTGGGGCATGAGATAAGCAATTTGACGATCAACAGAGCTTCCAGTATCGGCCTGTTCACCAGTATCGGCAGCGGCGCGCAAGTCCGCAATCTCGGCTTGACGAATGTAACGATCAACGGCACGGAGTCGGTTGGCGCGTTGGCGGGAAGCAGTCTGGGAACACTATCCGGCGTGCAGGTCAGCGGCATCGTCAGCGGCACTGTGCGCACCGGCGGGCTCGTGGGCGACAATCGCGGCACGATAAGCAACTCGCATTCGCAGGCAGGTATCACGGGCAAGTTCATCGCGGGTGGGCTGACAGGCGAAAATGGCGGCCCGGGCGTGATCAGCGACAGCTACGCCAGCGGTTCGGTATCGGCCGGAGACCCCGCAGTTCCCGTGACAGGCGATGGCTATGCCGGTGGCCTGGCCGGATACAGCAGCGGCACAATCAGGCGCAGCTACGCCAGCGGCAGCACGTCCGCCAACCGGGTAGCTGGCGGGCTGGTCGGCGAAAACGCCGGCATCATCGAAGACAGTTATGCCCAAGGTTCGGTCAGCGGAAATTCCTATGTCGGCGGCCTGGCAGGCTTATTCACCGGGACCGACACCAGGATCAGCAACGCTTATGCGACCGGCGCGGTGCGGGGTAAAGACCCGCTGACCACGCACGGCCTGGTCGGCGCCGCAGGCGATGGCGGCTCGGGAGCAAAGCTGACCGGCGTTACCGTCAACAGCTACTGGAATACCGATGCGGTCGAGAAGGGTGGCACCGGACAGTCCGCGCTCACGCCCGGATTGGGCGAAGGCAAGACCGGCGCACAGCTGAGCCAGGCGGCCACGTTCGACGGATGGGATATCGCAACGGCGGGCGGCAGCGAAAAAGTCTGGCGCATCTATGAAGGCAATGGCATGCCGCTGCTGCGCAGCTTCCTCGCGCCCCTGGTGCTGACGCCGTCACGAAGCGTCGAGTATTCCGGCGACATCCAGAAAAATGCCGGTATACCGCCCAGTGGCGCGCGAACCGGCATCGCTGCTGCAGCGCGCAACGTCGGCACCTACCAGCCTTATTCCAACCAGCAGGGCTATGACATCAGCAATGGAGGATTGACCATCACACCGAGGACCCTGTTGATAGACGCATCGGTCACGCCCAGGGTCTACGACGGCACTGCCAATGCAGAAGCTACACTGTCCAGCAACAATTTTGCCACGGACAAGCTGACCATAACGAATACATCCGCATCCTTCGACAACAAGAATGCCGGGGAAGGAAAACAGGTGACCGTAGCTGGCATCGCCCTCGCTGGGGACGACGCCGCCAATTACACCTTTCAAAGCAGGGTAACTGCGACCGGAAGCATTACCCCCTACCGCCTGGTCTACCAGGCCACTGGCGTGGACAAGGTCTACGATGGCACGACGGATGCGACGGTACATCTGTCTGCAGCCAAAGTGGGTACGGACGACGTTCTCGCCACGTCTACCGCCAGTTTCGATACCAGGAACGCCGGCAACGGCAAGACAATCACCACGGTGGTCACAGGACTGCGCGGCGCAGATTCGAAAAACTACATTTATACGCAACCTGCCTCGACGACGGCCAGCATAACCCCCAGACCGCTCGACATCACTGCCACTGTCGCCAGCAAGGTCTATGACGGCAATACCGGCACGTCTGCGACGCTTCGCGACGACCGCATTGCCGGAGACACCATCGTCGCCAGCTACCAGACAGCGAATTTCACCGATAAAAATGCTGGCCAGAATAAGGAAGTGACCATTAGCGGCCTTGCGCTCTCCGGCGCTGACGCAGGCAATTACACAGCCGGCGCCGCTGTCGCCAGCCGCGCCAGCATCACGCCGCGCAGCCTCACCGTGACCGCGAAACCAGCCAGCAAGCTTGCCGACGGCATTCCCTACGCCGGCGGCAACGGCGTCACCTTTGACGGCTTGCTGGCGGGTGAAACGTCCGAGGTGCTGGGCGGGAAATTAACGTATGCCGGTAATGCGCAGAACGCCATGAAGGAAGGGGTCTACCGGATCGCCCCAACCGGGCTGACGAGCGTCAATTACGCCAGCACCTTTGTTGATGGCACGCTGACGATAGGCGCGCTGCCGCCAGGCGCCGGCCAGGTTGCTGCTTATACAAAAGCTAACGGGCTGGCGGTGATGGACTATACCGGCCGTAGAAACGGCACTACCGCATTAAGCGTTTCCGACTGCGGCCTGCGGATGCCGGAAAATCTGATGCTTGGGAGCTGCGGCTTGGCGCCACAACCGGGAACTACAGCACGCTAGAGATCTGCGCAGCCTGTCGATGATGCAAGAATCCACGCGGCCAGGCGGGCAGCCAACGCAAGCTATTGTCAGTTTGGAACTCCCGCATGAAATTTTCCACTCAGAAATTCGATTCAATGAAGGCCGGCCACGGTCGGCACATCTGATGCACGTTCTTCCTGCCCTGGCTAACGAGTGCGGCCCGCATGTCCCTGACGACACCGTCCCTGGTCGCTTGTTTCCCGTTACGCCATGCCGTTTCCCATTCGCTGCGACAAGCTACCCCCTGCCGCCCCTACCGCATCCTTCCGCACAGAAACCATAATGAAAACAACGACGCCTAGCCTGTTGCAAACTGCCCGTCCGCTGATCATTCCCGTTCTCGTCATGTTGAGTTGGCAGCCTTCAACGGTCCAGGGCCAGAATTTCCCGGACGCTGGCCAGATACTGCGCGAACTCAGGCAGCCGCCATCGCCAGGCGTGCTGCCACCGCCGGCAGCCGCCCCGGTCGAGCCGGCGCTGGAGACGGCGGCCGACGAAATAAAGATCACCATCACGTCGTTCGACATCAGCGGCAACACCGCCATCCCGAACGAAGACCTGCAGGACCAGCTGACAGAACAACTCGGCCGGCGTCTGGGCCTGAGCGACCTCAGGAATGCCGCTGCCCGGCTCACCGCGCTGTACCGCGAACGCGGCTATCCGGTAGCGCGGGCTTATCTTCCGGCGCAGGACATCCGCGGCGGCAAGGTGTCCATCGTTATCCTTGAAGGGAATATCGGCAAGGTGCTGTTGCGCAATGCATCGAGCCTTTCCGACGACCGCGCGCTTGCCTACTTCAAGGACGCGGCTGCCGGCGCCGTCATCCGTTCAGACCAGGTCGACCGCGGCCTCCTGCTGCTCAACGACGTGCCCGGCGTGGGCGCCGTGCGCGCTACCCTGCAGCCTGGCGCGGCGGTCGGGTCGTCCGACATGGTGCTCGAACTCGACCCGGGCCCAAGATACGCGGGCAACCTGGCGCTGGACAATCATGGCAACCGCTACACCGGCAATGCCAGGCTGTCCGGCGCCATCGTGATGAACAACCTGAGCGGCATCGGCGACCAGCTCAATGCCAGCGGCCTGCTTACGAACGAGAAGCTTGGGTATGGCCGGCTGACCTATTCGCTGCCCGTCGGCAGCAGCGGCATGCGTGCGGCACTGGCCTATTCGTCCACGCGCTACGAGCTTGCGCGCGAATTTGCAGCGCTAGACGCGCATGGCCGGGCAAACAGCGTGAGCGTCACGCTGGCCTACCCTTTCATCCGCCGCCAGCGCGCAACGCTTACGGGTGTGCTCGGCCTCGAGTCCAAGCGCCTGACCGACCGCATCGGCGTCGCCGAGATCGTCAACGAAAAACGGGCGCGCGTGCTGAATGTCGGACTCGCCGGCAGTTTCCAGGATGCGCTCGGTGGCGGCGCCATCACCAGCGGCGAACTGTCCACCAGCTTCGGCAAGCTGGACATCGAGTCGCCGCAGGCGCTGGCAATCGATGACGCGACCGTGCGCAGCAACGGTTCCTACCGCAAGCTCAACTTCGCAGGCAACCGGCTGCAGCGGCTGACCGACCAGGACCAGTTGTGGCTGGCGGTCTCGGGCCAGTGGGCGCAGAAAAATCTCGATTCCTCGGAAAAATTCCTGCTCGGCGGCGCCGGCGGGGTCCGCGCCTACCCGCAGGGCGAGGGCATCGGCGACGACGGCTACCTGGCGACGGTAGAACTGCGCCACAACTTCAGCGACGCGCTGCAGGGCACGGTGTTCTACGATGCCGGGTCGGTCAAGCTGAACCACACCGCGTATGACATCAGCGCGACGAACAAGCGCACGCTGGCCGGCGCAGGCCTGGGCTTCAACGCCGTCTTCGCCGGCACCGACCTGCGCGCATCCCTGGCGTGGCGCACCGTCGGCGGCGAACCGTTATCGGTGCCGGCGAGGACCAGCAAGTCGCCCACCTTGTGGATCCGCGCGAACCGGCCGTTCTGACCGGCTGCGCTCCGCTCTGGTCCTGCCTCCACTCTCCCGCACCGATTACCCGGCAGGTAATCGCCATGCGTCCTTTCCGCAGCCAGACTGTGCTCGTCATTTCGACATAACCCGATGGAGCACATGATGAACAATCCCACAGAATTGGCAAACCGCTATCTGGCTGTCTGGAACGAAACCGACGATGCCAGGCGCCTCCAACTATTGGAGCAGGCCTTCACTCCCGCCGCCAGCTACCAGGACCCGCTGATGCAGGGCCAGGGTCATGAAGGCATTTCCACGATGATCGGTGCGGCGCAGCAGCAATTTCCCGACCACCGCTTCACCTTGCGCGGCACGCCCGACGGCTACGGCCAGGTCGTACGCTTCTCCTGGACGCTAGCGGTGCCGGGCGGCGAGCCGGTTGCGTACGGCACCGACGTCGCCATCACGGTCGATGGTCGTTTTGACAGTGTTGCCGGTTTCCTCGACACTGCGCAGGCGCAGCCGGCTTGATAAAAGCCGGCGCATCCAGCCTGGAGAAAGGACCAAGCACATGCAATCAGCCGGTAGTGCGGCAACCGTGTCGCGCGAGCAATACTTCAGCGACTTTTCGGCAGCGCTGCGCTACTGGCGGCAGAAGCGCGGCTACAGCCAGCTGGCGCTGTCGAGCATGGGCGTGGTCTCGCAGCGCCATATCAGTTTCCTCGAGAGCGGCCGGTCCCAGCCGAGCCGCGAACTCATTTTGAAACTCGGCATCGTGCTGGAGATTCCCTTGCGCCAACGAAACATCATGCTCCTGGCCGCCGGCTTCGCACCTGCCTACCAGGAACGTCACTTGTCGGACCCCGAACTTGCTGCCGTGCGCCGCGCGCTGGAACTGATGCTGGCGCAGCAGGCGCCCTACCCGGCCCTGGTAGTCGACAGGCTCTGGAATCTCCACATGAGCAACGGCCCGGCGGCGTCGCTGATGCAGTGGCTGCTCGACCTGCCGCCAGGCCAGTCCCTGCCCGGCGACGGCGCGGTCAACGTGATCCGCCTGATGCTGGCGCCGGACGGCATGCGCCCCTACCTTGCCAACTGGCGCGAAGTCGGCGCCGACATGCTGCACTGGATACAGCGCGAGGCAATGAGCGATGGACCGGCCAGCCCGGCCACCAGCCTGCTTGCCGAACTGCTGCCGCTCAGCCGGGACGACACGCCCGAGGACTTCCCCGGCACCGAGCGCCAGGTGCTTCCCTTCCTGCCCGTGACCCTGGCCAAGGACGGGGTAGAGCTCAAGCTATTTACTACCATTGCCACGCTGGGAACGCCGCGCGACGTCACGGTGCATGAACTGCGGGTCGAGTCGTTCTTCCCGGCGGATGACGCCACGGCCGACTGGTTCAGGCAGCGCTCGGCGGCGTCGGTATAGGGACGACGCCCCGGTCACACGCCCATCGTCAATCCTTCTATCGTATGCAGCTGCACGATGTCTTCCAGCGAGTCGACCACGCGGCAGGTCATGTGCTCCCGCGCCAGTGCGGGCAGCGATTCCCAATACCGGCGCGTCGCCTGCAGGTCGTGGCGGGCCGCATTGCCGGCGTCGGGCGCATCGACGCCCAGCACGAACACCGGGCGCGACAGGTTTGAACGGTTGGCGGTGCCGCGGTGTATGGTCAGCGCCGAGCGCGCCGAGACGTCGCCCATGGAAGGCAGCTTGCGTTGCGCAAGCGCCTCGTAGCGGGGATAAAGCGACTTGTCGGGGAACATGCCGCTGGTATCGCTTCGGCCGGCAAGGTCGTCCCACTGGGTGCCGGGCGCAATTTCCAGCGGGCCCATGTCCTCGGTCACGTCCACGGTGGTCATGTTGAACGCCAGCGAGTCGAGACGCCGGCCGACCGCGGTGGCTTCCGGCGTCGCGAAGTCGCGATGCCAGGGCTGGTTGGCCGCGCCGGGGCCGGGAACGTCGAAGCCGGCCTCGACGACCCGGTAGTCGGGGCCCAGCACCGCGCTGCACACCGCCACCACCCACGGATGCGTGACGATGTCGACGAAGCCGCGGATGCGCTCCGGATGCACTTCCACGTAGAACCGGTTAGGGCCGCGGTTCAGCGCGCCGCCCGGCCGTTTCTGCGCCTCCTCGAACAGCGTGTCGATGTCCTCACGCAGGCGCTGCACCCAGGCGCGGTCGAATGCGCCCTTCAGGCCGATGATGCCGTCGCCGTACAGTCCGCCCATTATTTTGGCGATGTCATATTGCTGGGCTGAATTGTTCATCATGTCTCCGTCTGCGCTTGTCGCGTGTCCCTGCGGCATGGATGCCATAAAGATCTACAGACCGGCCACGGGCAGAAAAGTGCTGCGCGACGGCAAAAAAATCGCCGTCGCGGAATACTCCGCTGTTAGAGCAGTTTCGTATCGACCTGCGTACGCCGGCCCGTGGGCGAAATTGCCTGTTCCGCGCAGCGACAGTTGCCGTTGCTTTTAGCTCCGCGCAGCGACAGTTGCCGTTGCCGTTGCCGTTGCCGTTGCCGTTGCCGT